>NZ_JBFUMO010000065.1:0-17493 GCF_054049355.1 Roseateles sp. P5_E11
GGGCATGCCCGAGGCCACGATGACGATGTCGCCGGATCGGGCAAAGGACTCGTGCCGCGCCATCGAACAAGCCTGGGACACCATGTCGGGGACATCGGCGATGAGGGCGCTGGAGTGCACCGAATGCACGCCCCAGACCAGGGCCAGGCGTCGCGCGATGTCGAGTTCGGGTGTCATGCTCAGCACCGGTACAGCAGGCCGCTCGCGGGCCGCGCGCAGGGTGGTGGTGCCGGAGCGGGTGTAGGTGACCATGACGGCGACGGGCAGCAGGCTCGCCGTCTGGCGCAGGGCCAGGCAGATGGCGTCGGCCACCACCGGTTGGGGCGCGGTGTGTGAGGCATCGAGGCCCGCGCGGTAGAGGGGGTCGGCTTCCACTTCCGCAATGACCCGCCGCATCATGGCCACGGCCTCGCGGGGGTATTTGCCCGAGGCCGATTCGGCCGAGAGCATCACGGCGTCCGCGCCCTCGTAGACCGCGTTGGCCACGTCCGAGGCCTCGGCGCGGGTGGGCACCGCGGAGCTCACCATGGATTCGAGCATCTGGGTGGCCACGACCACCGGCTTGCCGGCAGCGCGGCAGGCCCGCACGATGCGCTTCTGGATGCGCGGCACCTGCTCGGCCGGCAGTTCAACGCCGAGGTCGCCGCGCGCCACCATGATGGCGTCTGCCGCGTCGATGATGGCTTCCAGCGACTCGATGGCCGCGGGCTTCTCCAGCTTGGCCAGCACCCCCGCGCGCCCTTGAACGATGGCCTTCACTTCGTGCAGGTCCTCGGGGCGCTGCACAAAGGACAGCGCGACCCAGTCCACGCCCAGGCTCAGGCCGAAATCGAGGTCCGCGCGGTCCTTGGGCGTCAGGGCCGAAATGGGCAGCAGGACCGAAGGCAGGTTGACACCCTTGCGATCGGACAGGGTGCCGCCGACGATGACTCGCGTGTCGGCGAAGTTCGGGCCGCAGAGCAACACCCTCAGCCTGAGCTTGCCGTCGTCGATCAGCAGGTCGGTGCCGCGCTCCAGGGCCGCGAAGACCTCGGGGTGGGGCAGGGGGGCGCGCGTCGCGTCACCCGGCGTCGGGTCGAGATCGAGGCGGAAGCTCGCACCTGCGATGAGCTCGACCGAGCCTTCAAGGAGGGTGCCGATGCGCAGCTTGGGGCCCTGCAGGTCGAGCAACACGGCGATGGGCCGGCCCTGCTCGGCCTCCAGGCGCCGGATGATGGTCAGCCGCTCGGCATGCTGGGCGTGGCTGCCGTGACTGAAGTTGAGGCGAAAGACATCGGCGCCGGCTTCGAGCAGGCCCCGAATGGTGTCGATGTCGGAGCTGGCAGGGCCCAGGGTGGCGACGATCTTGGCTTGGCGGTGGCTGTTCATGCTGGGCGGGGATTGGCGCGGAGCGCGCCTCTCAAAAAAAGCGCTGACCCCAGGTGGAGCCAGCGCCGAACCGACGCCCGCGCCGCATGCGCTTGGCGTCGGGACGGTGCCGATGCAGTTCCCGCAATCGGCACCCCCAATCGGGCTCAGAAGGCGTGGAACATGCCCAGCGCGTAGCCGGACTTGTTGGTCCCGGCCGGGGCTTTGCTGTCGTTGGCGACGACTGCGAAGACGTTGGTCCGGGCCGAGAAGTTGTACTTGTAGCCCAGCGAGAACAACTGCTCGACGCGCACGCCGCCCTGGTCCTGCACGTCATAGGAACCAATGAAGGCACCTGGCCCCGCCGGTGCGCTGAAGCCCACCAGCAGGTTCTTGCGGCTGACCCGCAGCGCATCCCGACCCGAGCCATAGCCGGCGTAGAGCTTGACCGCGCCGAAGTCGTAGTTGGCGGCCAGGGAAAGCCACCTCTCGTCCTTGCTGCCGTCGTTCGAGACCTCGTAGCCGGCGCCGAGATACAGCGGGCCGTCTACGTAGCTCAGGCCGACATTGGCCGGCTTCTTGCCGCCGGGCCCCGGGCTTTCGGCGGACATCTGGGCGCCGAAGCTGAAGCCACCGACCGAGTTCTCGTAACTCACCGAGTTGTTGACCCAGAAGGCGCCCAGACAACCGCCCGAGTAACCCGGGCCGCAGCCCACCGAGCCGTAGGTGCCTTGGCCCAGGGTGCCCATGCCGAAGGGGTCGGCGGCGTACTGGGATTTCAGGAAGGCCTGCGACCACCAGCRCCCCAGCTTGAGCGAGCCAAGTGACTCGCTGCTCAGGCCGACCCAGGAGCCGCCCTTCCAGAACGTGGTGCCGCCGCCCACCGTGCCGTCGTCCGGGTTGAGGCGGTGCTCCAGATAGAACGAGGCCTTGAGGCCGCCGCCCAGGTCCTCGGTGCCTTTGAAGCCCAGCCGGCTGCCGCCCATGTCGTACAGCTTGGTGCCCGGCGAATCGTGGGTCTGCCGGCCGGCCTGGGCTTCGATGAAGCCGAACACCGTCACCGACGACTGGGCCCATGCCGTACCGGCACAGCACACCAGCGCTGCCGCCCCCGCCATCAATCGCTTGTCCATCATATTTGTCTCCTGAGTGATTTAGTTGAGTCAATTCCGTCAAGAACGTTCTCAGCGATAGGCCGTTGCGTAGCAACGTGTTAGCGCCGAGAAGAAATATTAAATCAATCTAAACACATCAGCAAGACAAAAATATTGCACTACACTACATCAGCAGAGCGGCGCGGGCACTGGGCTCCGTAGTCGCCACCGAGCCACCGGAGACAAACATGCTTTCGAGCCCACTTGATCGCGCCTCCCCCACCCGCAGCGTCGCCCGCCGCATCACCTTGTTCGGGGGCGCTTTCCTGATCGCGGTGCTGGCCCTCATCTGCGGCGTGATGTCTTTCATGCTGGGCAAACGGGCTCAGGAGCGAACGGTGTCCTGGGTGGATGCCAAGGTCGAGGCGGTGGCCCAGGCGGTCGATGCCTACGACGCCACCGCCAAGCTGCTGGTCGAGCGCTTCTTCAAGGTTTTTGGCGACCAGTTCGGCAAGAACTTCACGCTCGACGAGGCCAACGGCCGCCTGCTGCAGCTGGGCATCGCCCAGAACGATTACCACAGCCCCTGCGACAAGTTCACCGAGTTCACCGGCGGGGTCGCCGCGGTGCTGATGAAGCGCGGCAACGGCTTCGTGACCGTCAGCACCTCACTGAAGAACGACCAGGGCGAACGCGCCATGGGCATGCAGGTGGATGCCTCTCACCCCGGCACTGCAGCGCTGCTGGGTGGCCAGCCCTTCGTGGGCCGGGCCAGCCTCTACGGTCGCTCCTTCATCACGCGGCTGCAGCCGATGCGTGATCTGCAGGGGCAGGTCGTCGGCGCCTTGTTCGTCGGCTTCGACCTGACCGACTTCGACCGCTCGCTGGAGCGCATGGTGGCCGGCGCCCGCTTCTTCGACAGCGGCGGCGTCTATGTGCTGGACCCGCGCGGCGGCAACGCCGAACAGGCGACGCTGATGCTGCCGCCGCAACTGCGCGGCCGGCGCCTGGCCGAGGTGGCGCAAGGTGCGCCCGAGCTCCTGGCCGCCTTGCGCGCCGCGGCCCCGGGTGAGGAGCTGAGCGGCGTGCGCCCGGTCCTGCAGCCCGAAGCGAATGACCGCTTTGCCGTGGCCCGGCCCAGCGCCGGCACCGGCTGGATCGTCGTCGGCGAGGCCTCGGCCAGCGAGGCGATGCGCCAGCAATGGGCCACCTTGATCCCGTTTCTCGTCATGTTCGGCGTGGCCGCGGTCGCGCTGTGTGCCGGCCAGTTCCTGCTGATCCGCAGCTGGGTCGCGCGGCCGCTGCACGCCCTGGTGCAGTCGCTGGACCGCGTGGCCGATGGCGACCTGTCGACGCCGGTGCCGGTGGGCCGCGACGACGAGATAGGCAGCATGACGGGCGGGGTCGAACGGCTGCGGCTGCGCTTCATCGAGATGCTGGGTGCCGTGCGGGCCTCGGCCGATGCGATCTCACTGGCCTCCTCGGAGATCGCCTTGGGCAACCAGGACCTGAGCCAGCGCACGGAGGAGACCGCCGCGCGCCTGCAGCAGACTACCTCCGCCATGGAGCAGGTGCACGGCAATGTGCTGCAGACGGCCGAGGCCACGCGCCTGGCCGACAGCCTGGCCTGCAATGCCTCGGAGGCGGCCGAGCGCGGTGGCGCGGCGATGCGCGATGTGGTGCTGAAGATGGGCAGCATCTCGGCCAGCAGCCAGCGCATCGCCGAGATCACCGGGGTCATCGACGGCATTGCCTTTCGCACCAATATCCTGGCTCTGAATGCCGCCGTGGAGGCGGCGCGGGCCGGCGACAGCGGGCGCGGTTTCGCCGTGGTGGCCACCGAGGTCAGAAACCTGGCTCAGCGCTCGGCGGCGGCGGCCAAGGAAATCAAGGAGCTGATCGCCGGCAGCGTGGACGAGGTGCAGGGCGGGGCCAGGCTGGCCGATGCGGCCAGCGCGCGGGTGCAGGAGATCCTGGTCGGCGTGCGGCGGGTCAATGCGACGCTGGGCACCATCAGCGCCAGCACCCAGGAGCAGTCGCTGGGGCTGGGCGACATCAACCAGGCGGTGTCGACGCTGGACCGCATGACGCAGCAGAACGCCGCGCTGGTAGAGCAGTCGGCCGCCGCCGCTGCGAGCCTGAAGGGGCAGGCGGCCGCCCTGGTCGGCGAGATCGCCCAGTTCCGGCTGGAGGCCGTGCCGCTACCAGCGCAGTGAGGCCGTGGTGACGGGCGCGTCCCACAGCGAGGTGAGCTCGTCGTCCAGCGCCGTCACTGTCAGCGAGGCGCCGGYCATCTCCAGCGAGGTCGTGTGATTGCCCACCAGCCAGCGCTTGACCTCGAGGCCTTCGGCGCGCAGCCGCTCCGTCGCGATCTTGTTGAGCAGGTGCAGCTCGATCAGGGGCGTGCCGCCGAAGCCGTTGACATGCAGCAGCACCTGGCGCCCGGCCTTGATGGCCAGGTCCTTGAGGATGGGCTCAAGCAGCATTGAGATGACTTCATCCGCCGGTACCACCGACTGCCGGCGGCGCCCGGGCTCGCCGTGGATGCCGACGCCGACCTCCATCTCGCCGGGGCCGATGGCAAAGGTGGGGCGGCCTTCCCGCGGCACGGTGCAGCTGCTCAGGGCCACGCCCATGGAGGCGGTGGCATTGTTGATGCGCACGCCGAGGGCCTTGCATTCGTACAGGTCGGCGCCGGCCTCCGCGGCTGCGCCCAGCATCTTCTCGACGATCAAGGTGCCGGCGACGCCGCGCCGCCCGACGGTATGCGTCGAATGCTCGACCGCCACGTCGTCATCCACCAGCACGATGGTGCAGTCGTCGTCGAGCATTTCGCTGGCGACCTGGAAGCTCGTGGTGTCGCCGGCGTAGTTCTTGACGATCATCAGCACGCCCTGGCCGGTCGACACCTGGCGTGCCGCGGCGACGATCTGGTCCGGGCTGGGGGCGGTGAACACCTGGCCGGGGCAGGCGGCGTCGAGCATGCCTGGGCCGACATAGCCGGTGTGCAGCGGCTCGTGGCCCGAGCCTCCACCGGCAATCAGGGCGACCCGGCCCTGCTTGGGTGTGCGGCGATGGACGAACAACGGTGACTCGTTGAGCGCCAGCAGATCCTGGTGGGCCAGTACCAGGCCCATGGCGCTGTCCCGCACCAGATCGTCAATCGTGTTGACGAATTTTTTCATCTGCCAGTCCCGTCCTTGGCCCATTATTTACCCCGGTCGCAACGAAGTCACGCCAGGTTTTCCGCCGTGATGATCTCCACCCTCGAGTTGGTGATGGACAGCGCGCCGCGCACGCCGTCGCACAGGGCGCGCAGCACGCGCCCTGCCGAGTTGACGGCGTACTGCACGTCCTGGTGCAGTAGGTAGCTCAGCGTGCCGGAGAGCAGCATGGAGCGGTGCACCTCGAGCAGGTCGTGGGCGACGAACATGAGGTCGTRCCCATAGCCCTGCTCGCTCAGGGCCCGGCCAATGCCGAAGCTGCAGGGGCCGACGTTGTAGAGCGCGTCAATGCGCTCGCCGGCCGCCTCGGCGACGAGGGCGCTGCGCGCGTATTCGAAGGCCTCGTCCTCGGTTTCGGGCAGGTCGAAGAGCCTCAGCACCTTGGCTTGCGGAAAGCTTTCCTCCAGCACCTGCTGAAAGCCGATGCGGCGGTCCAGCTCGGCGGCGAAGCGCGTGGGCGGGGAGAGCAGGGCGCACAGCGTCGGCACGTCGCGCCGCAGTGAGCGGCCCACCAGCAGCCCCGCGGTGCGGCCGGCGGCGCGGTTGTCCGCGCCGATGGCGGTCTCGCGCAGCGAGCCGGGCACGTCGGAGAACAGGGTGACCACGTGCACACCGCCGCGCACCAGCTCATTGATGGCCAGCTTGACCGGCGGCACATCGGGCGCCAGCACGGCGATGCCGTCGAGGTCGGACAGCTTGGCCAGTTCCGCGGCAAAGGCATTGGGGTCGCCGGCCGGGATGCGGTGGGTGATCTCGGTGATGTGCTGATGCCGGAAATCGCCCGCCGCCTGGGCCACGACACGGTCGACGAGATCAAAGAACCCCAGCCGCGCCGCCGGCAGCACGAAGGCGAAGCGATAGCCCGAGGTGGAGCGCGGGCGGCCGCGGATGGGCGTGCCGCCACCCAGCAGGGCCATGGCCTCTCGGACCTTGCGCACGGTGACCGGGTTGACGCCGGGCCGGTTGTTCAGGACCCGGTCGACGGTGGCGGTGCTGACGCCGGCGGCCTCGGCGATCTTGGTGATGGTGACCGGGGTCGACATGGGCAGGTCAGGAAAAGAAGCCAAGAAGTAAATCCATCCCAGTGTCGTCGATTTGTCACCACGGGCCAAGCGGGGTGCGCCGGCCCTCCCTTGGCCACCTCTGCGCGCCAGGCGAGACCCATCTCACGAAGTCATTGATTGATTTAGTGTTAACCATGAGTGATTTACTTTTTGATGTGCATAAACTAGCTTTCAGGTAGTCACCCAGTGTTCCTGGGTGGCAGCCCAAGCCGAGGCCGGCCCCGTGTCGCGCCCCAACTGCAGCCCGCGGCGCATGACCGCGGGTCCTCAAAACAGGAGACATACGATGAGCTACAACAAGAGCAAGCTGGCCGTGGCAGCGAGCGTGTTCATGGCGGCCGCGCTGGTCAGTGGTGGTGCGCAGGCCCAGCAAAAGCAGCTGACGCTGTGCTGGGCCGCCTGGGACCCCGCCAATGCCCTGGTYGAACTGTCCAAGGACTTCACCGCCAAGACTGGCATCCAGATGAAGTACGAGTTCGTGCCCTGGCCGAACTTCGCCCAGCGCATGCTCAATGAGCTGAACTCCAAGGGCAAGCTGTGCGATCTGCTGATCGGCGACAGCCAGTGGATCGGCTCCGCCGCGACCGAGGGCCACTACGTCAAGCTCAACGAGTTCTTCGACAAGAACGCCATCAAGATGAGCGACTTCGCGCCCGCCACCGTCGAGGGCTACTCGACCTGGCCCAAGGGCACGAAGAACTACTTCGCGCTGCCGGCCATGGGCGATGCCGTGGCCTTCACCTACCGCAAGGACTGGTTCGCGCGCCCTGAACTGCAGGCCGAGTTCAAGCAGAAGTACGGCCACGACCTCGTCCCGCCCAAGACCTGGGACGAGTTCAAGCAGATCGGCCAGTTCTTCCAGAACCGCGTGATCGACGGCAAGAAGGTCTACGGCGCGGCGCTGTACACCGAGCGCGGCTCCGAGGGCATCACCATGGGCGTGGCCAACACCATGTACGCCTACGGCATGGAGTACGACAACCCGAAGAAGCCGTATGACATGAAAGGCTTCATCAACTCGGCAGGCGCCGCCAAGGGCCTCAAGCTCTACAAGGACCTGTACGACTGCTGCACGCCGCCGGGCCACTCCAACGCCTACATGAGTGAAGACCTGGACTCCTACAAGTCGGGCCAGGTAGCGATGCAGATGAACTTCATCGCCTTCTTCCCGGGCATCTCCAAGGACCCACAGGTCGGCGGCGAGAAGACCGGCTTCTTCCCCATCCCCAAGGGCGACAAGCAGTTTGCGCAGCTCGGTGGGCAGGGCATCTCGGTCGTCAAGTACTCCGACAAGAAGGACATGGCGCTGGAGTACATGAAGTGGTTCGCCCAGCCGGCCATCCAGCAGAAGTGGTGGGACGGCGGCGGCTTCACCTGCCTGAACGCCATCCTCAACCAGCCGGGCTTCCGCACGAGCACGCCCTACGCGGCGGTGTTCCAGGACTCCATGAAGATCGTCAAGGACTTCTGGGCCGAGCCGACCTATGCCCAGCTGCTGCTGGCGATGCAGAACCGTGTACATGACTACGTCGTGGCCGGCAAGGGCACGCCGCAGTCGGCGCTGGACGCGCTGCAGAAGGACTGGGAAGAGGTCTTCAAGGAAGACGGCAAGTTGAAGTGACCGCAGCCGTCACGCGGCCGGTGACTTCGTTGACACCGCCGGCCGCGTGACACGCGGACCRGAGGGCGCTGCCCTCCGGCCTCCCTACCCCTCGGAACAGATCATGCAGACCTCACTCTCTGGTCGACAGGGCCTGTCGGACCGCACGCTGGCCTGGTTGTTCGTGGCACCAACCATCGTGTTGCTGCTGGCGTTCAACATCTTCCCCCTGCTGTGGACGATCTACCTGTCGCTCACCAACTACCGCGCCAATCGGCCCAACGCGGACACGCTCTGGGTCGGCATCAGCAACTACCAGCGCGTCCTCAATGACCCGGCGATCTGGGAAAACATGCGCGCCACCGCGCACTTCCTGGTCAGCTCGATCGCGCTGCAACTGCTGCTCGGCTTCGGCCTGGCGCTGCTGCTCAACCGGCGCTTTCGCTCGCACAGCTTCTGGAGCACCGCCATCCTGCTGCCCATGATGCTGGCCCCTGCGGTGGTGGGCACCTTCTGGAAGTATTTCTTCGAGCCGCAGTACGGCATCTTCAACTACATCATCAATTTCTTCGGCGGCCCGGGCACCTTCACCATGCTGGGCGACACCCAGCTCTCGCCCTGGGCCATCGTGCTGGTGGACACCTGGATGTGGACGCCCTACGTGATGCTGCTGCTGCTGGCCGGCCTGCGCTCCATCCCGCCCTATCTCTACGAGGCCGCCGAGATTGACCGCGCCTCGGCCTGGACCAAGTTCTGGCGCATCACCCTGCCCATGGTGATGCCCTTCATCATCCTCGCGCTGCTGTTCCGCACCATCGAGAACTTCAAGATGTTCGACCTGGTCGACCAGCTCACCAGCGGCGGTCCCGGCACGGTGACGGAACTGGCCTCCATCAAGCTCAAGCGCGAGGCCTTCGAGAAGTGGCGCACCGGCTATGCCTCGGCCCTGGCGATCATCATGTTCGTCTCGATCTATGGCCTGTCGCTGGTCGCCGTCCGATTCCTCGAGAAGGTGAAGCAGCGATGAAAACCCTTGCCTCAACAATCCCGAATGTGGGTTCGACCTCGGTCGATCTCGACCTCCTCGCGGCATCGCCCGCCGCGCCGCGCGGCCGCCCCGCGCTGACCTCGCCGCTCGAACCGAGCACGCGGTCCAAGTGGCTGGCCGGCGTGCTGGTGATCGGCTACGCCATCGTCTCGCTGATCCCGCTGGCCTGGATCTTCATGACCAGCCTGCGCACGCCGCAGGACGCGATCGCCTACCCGCCCAAGGTGGTGGCCGAGCAGTCGCTGGTGGGCTATGTCAACCTGTTCACGACCCGCTCGCGGGTCTCGGCGGAGGAGCTCGCCGCGCTCCCCCCGCCCGCGACCTGGTACGAGAGCCTGGTGCGCGACCAGCAGATGATCCTGGCCGGCCCGTCGCGCTTCATCGATCGCTACTCGAACTCGTTGCTGATCGGCTTCGGCTCGACCCTGCTGTCGGTGGTGTTGGGCACCTTGGCCGCCTATGCCTTCTCGCGCTTTCGCGTGCCCGGCAAGGACGACCTGCTGTTCTTCATCCTGTCGACGCGGATGATGCCGCCCATCGCGGTGGCCATCCCGATCTACCTGATGTTCCGCAACGTCGGGCTGAACGACACCCACCTCGGCTTGATCCTGCTGTACACGGTGGTGAACCTGTCGCTGTCGGTCTGGCTGCTCAAGGGCTTCATGGATGAGATCCCTCGCGAGTACGAGGAGGCCGCCATGGTCGACGGCTACACGCGCTGGCAGGCCTTCCTGAAGGTCGTGCTGCCGCAGGCCGCCACGGGCATCGCCACCACGGCCATCTTCTGCCTGATCTTTGCGTGGAACGAGTACGCCTTCGCCCTGCTGCTGACCAGCGGCACGGCCCAGACCTCGCCGCCCTTCATCCCCACCATCATCGGCGAGGGTGGCCTCGACTGGCCTGCCATGGCCGCGGGCACCACGCTCTTCCTGCTGCCGGTGCTGCTGTTCACCGTGCTGCTGCGCAAGCACCTGCTGCGTGGCGTGACCTTCGGAGCGATCCGCAAATGAAGCAATTCTTCCGCCGCGCGCCGTGGGAACACGGCACCACCGCGCTCATCGGCCTGGGCCTCGCGATGCTGATGCAGCCCTGGTCCATCGATATCTACAGCTACGGCTTCACCGTGCTGCTGGCCGGCGTTGTCGGCTACAGCATCGCCGGCAAGCTACCGCAAGGGTGATCACGATGGCAGAAATCCAGATCAGACACCTGCAGAAGCGCTTCGCCGACTTCGCCGCGGTGCACGACTCCTCACTGGTGCTCGAGGACGGCAAGTTCGTCGTGCTGCTGGGCCCGTCCGGCTGCGGCAAGACCACCACCCTGCGCATGATCGCCGGCCTGGAATACCCCACGGGCGGCCAGATCACGCTGGACGGCGTGGACGTCACCTACCGGCGGCCGCGCGAGCGCGACATCGCCATGGTGTTCCAGCTGTTCGCGCTGTATCCCCACATGGGTGTGCGCGACAACCTCGAGTTCCCGCTGCGCAACGAGGGCATCCCGCGCCCCGAGATTGATCGCCGCGTGCGCGAGGTGGCCGGCATCCTGCGCATCGAGCATCTGCTGGGCTCACGCGTGGGTGGGCTGGCCGGTGGCGACCGCCAGCGCGTGGCCCTCGGCCGCGCCATCGTGCGCCAGCCCAAGGCCTTCCTGATGGACGAGCCCCTGGGCACGCTGGACGCCGAGTTCCGCGAGCTGATGTGCGTGGAGCTGCGCAAGCTGCACGACCGCCTGCGCACCACCACCGTCTTCGTCACCCACGACCAGAACGAGGCCATGGCCCTGGCCGACCACATCGTCGTGATGAACAAGGGCGAGATCCTGCAGGCCGACGACCCGCAGGGCATCTACAACTTCCCGTCCTGCGTCTTCGTGGCGCGCTTCATCGGTCGCCCACCGATGAATCTGCTGGACCTCAGCGGCGCCGTCGAGATGGGCACCGCCCAGGTCCGCCTGGATGGCCGCATGGTCGACGTGCCCCAGGTGCTGGCCCCCGCCGCGCGGGCGCTGCTGGGCATACGCCCCGAGCATGTGCGCCTGCTGACGCCGGGCGAAGGCCTGGCCGGCGAGGTCGCCGGCGTCGAGTACTTCGGCTCGCATTGGGTGGCTGAGGTCCGCACCGACGCCGGCCCGCTGAAGGCCGTTGTCGACAAGGCCAGGCGGCCCGAGGCCGGGGAGCGCGTCGGCGTGGGCTTCGATGCCCACCGCGTCATCCTCTTCGACGCCGGCACCGAGCGGCTGCTGCCCAGCGCCACCACCATCGCCCACCGACCGAGCATGCGCCATGGCTAGCATCACACTTCAAAGCGTCACCAAGCGATTCGGCGACGTCACTGCCGTCGACGGCCTGGACCTGGACATCGCCAACGGCGAGTTCTTCGTGCTGCTCGGCCCCAGCGGCGCGGGCAAGACGACCACGCTGCGCCTGATCGCGGGCCTCGAGACGCCCGACACCGGCCGTGTGCGGCTCAACGGCGCCGACATGACCAGCTCGGCACCTGCCCAGCGGGACTGCGCCTTCGTGTTCCAGCAGTACTCGCTCTATCCCCATCTGAGCGTCTACGACAACATGGCCTTCCCCTTGCGGGCACCGATGCGCCGCATCGACGAGGCGGAGATCCGTCGCCGCATCGAGCGGGTGGCCGCGGTGCTGCACATCGAAGGCAAGCTGCAGCGCAAGTCCACCGCCCTGTCCGGCGGCGAGATGCAGCGGGTGGCGATCGGGCGGGCGCTGGTGCGCGAGCCTCGCGTCTACCTGATGGACGAGCCGCTCTCCTCGCTGGACGCCGGCCTGCGCGAGGAGCTGCGCGTCGAGCTCAAGCGCCTGCAGCGGGCCAGCGGCGCGACGGTGGTCTACGTCACGCATGACCAGGTCGAGGCCACCACTCTGGCCGACCGCATCGCCATCCTGGAGCGGGGTCGCATCGAGCAGGTGGGCACGCCCGCGCAGATCTACGACCAGCCCGACTCGATAGAGATTGCCCAGCGGCTGGGCTCGCCCGCGGTCAATGTGCTGCCGGTGGCCTGGTTCGCCGGCCGCCCCGACCCGCGCGCCGCCCATGTGGCGATACGCCCGGAAGACGTGCAGATGTCCGTTGCCGACGGCGAGCAGGCCTTTGACGTCATCGAGTGCTCGCTGGTCAAGCACCTGGTGGTGGCGGAGCGCGCCGGCATCGAGGTCCGCGCCCGGGCCCTGCTCGACCACGCCGTGCTGCCCGGCTCACGCGTGCAGCTGGCCTTCCCCGGCGAGCGCTGCATGTTCTTTGACGCCGCGGGCCGGCGCCTCGCCGGCTGATCGCCCGCCGATTGTTCGCTCAAGGAGACCCACCATGAACGAGTCCTACCAGCTGTACTTCCGCTCGCTGTTCAACCCTGGTCACGCCTTCGTCTTTCCCTGCGACGCCGCGGGCCATGTCGATCTGGACGCCTTGAGCGAGCGGGCCCGCGTCAATTACCTGTTTGCCAGAACCGCGGTGGGGCGCGAGTTCACGGCACCCGATGTGCAGCCCCGTGCCATCCACTGAGCCGGCACCCCATCCGAAAGACAAGGAGACAACATGAACACCCTCATGATCACAGAGGCGCTGACAGCGGTTCAGCGCGCCATTCTCGAAAACGAAGCGCAGATCGAATCCCTCGACCGCGCCATCGGTGACGGCGACCACTTCATCAACGTGCGCCGGGGCTGCGAGGTGCTGGTGGCCATGAGCCCCGACCTCAAGGGCCTGCTGCCGGGCGCCGCCCTGCACAAGATCGGCATGAAGCTGCTCGGCACCATCGGCGGCGCCTCGGGGCCCCTGATCTCGGGCTTCTTCATGGCCATGGGCCAGTCGCTGGAAGGCGTCGCCGCGCCGGACCGCCGCCAGTTCGCCACCGCCTTCGCCAGTGGGGTCGACGCGATCAAGCAGCGCGGCAAGGCCGATGTCGGCGAGAAGACCATGCTCGACGTGCTGATCCCGGTGTCACGGCTGCTGCTCAAGCTCACCGACGAGCACACGCCGCTGCCCGAGCTCTGCGCCCAGCTGAAGAGCGAGGCCACACGCAACATGCTGGCCACCCGCGACATGGTCGCGAGCAAGGGCCGCGCCTCCTTCCTGGGCGAGCGGGCGCTGGGCCATATCGACCCGGGCTGCAAGACCTGCGAGGTCGCCATCAGCAGCGTCTGCGACACCGTGCTTCAGTGAAGCGCCAACCACCGGAGACATCATGAAGAAATTCATCAACGACGTCGACTCCGTGATGCGCGAGTCGCTCGGCGGCATGGTTGCGGCCCACCCGGAGCTGCTGCGGGTCGAGTTCGAGCCCACCTTTGTCGCGCGCGCCCAGCGGGCCGAGAAGAAGGTGGCCCTGCTGTCGGGCGGGGGCTCCGGCCACGAGCCCCTGCACGCGGGCTTCGTGGGGCGCGGCATGCTGGACGCGGCCTGCGCCGGCCAGGTCTTCACCTCGCCCACGCCCGACCAGATGCTGGCCGCGGCGGCCGCGGTCCACACCGGGCGCGGCGTGCTCTTCATCGTCAAGAACTACGCCGGCGACATGATGAACTTCCAGATCGCCAGCGAGATGCTCGACCTGGAGAACGCCACCGTGCTGGTCAACGACGACGTGGCGATCGAGGACTCCAAGCACACCACCGGCCGGCGCGGCGTGGCCGGCACCCTGATGGTCGAGAAGATGGTGGGTGCCGCTGCCGAGGCCGGCGCCTCGCTGCAGGAATGCAAGGCCATCGGCGACCGCGTCAACGCGGCCACGGCCTCGATGGGCGTGGCCTTCACCAGCTGCACCGTGCCCGCGGCCGGGCGTGCCACCTTCGACATCGGCGACGACGAAATGGAGATCGGTGTCGGCATCCACGGCGAGCCGGGCCGGCGGCGCGACAAGATCAAGCCGGCCGGCCTGATCGTCGACGAACTGCTTGGCGCCATTCTGGCCGACCTCAAGCCCGCCCGAGGCCGCGAGGTGCTGCTGCACGTCAACGGCTTCGGCGGCACGCCGCTGATGGAGCTCTACCTGCTCTACCACTGCGCGGCCGAGCGGCTGCTCGCCCAGGGCCTGAAGCCGGTGCGCTCGCTGGTCGGCAACTACACCACCTCGCTGGAAATGGCTGGCGCCTCCCTGACCGTCACCCTGCTCGACGAGGAATTGAAGTCGCTGTGGGATGCGCCCGTGCACACGGCCTCCCTGCGCTGGTGAGATCCCCATGCGCCGCCGTCACCTTTGCCTGGGCCTCCCGGCAGCCGCGCTGCTCTCGCTGCCGGCGCGCCGTGCCTGCGCGAGCGAGCTGCCGCCGATTCGGCTGGGCCAGTCGGCGCCCATCAGCGGGCCGCTCGCCCAGGTGGGCCTGGCGGTGCGGGACGCGGCGCGCGCTGTGTTTGCCGACGCCAACGCCCACGGTGGCATCGCGGGCCGGGCGATCGAGCTGATCACCCTGGACGATGAGGACCGCGCGGAACGCAGCGCCGTCAACGTCAAGCTGCTGGCCGCCCAGCACCAGGTCATCGCCCTGTTCGGCTTTGTCGGCGCGGGCGCCCATCGAGCCGGCGCGCGCGGCGCGGCGCAGGAGGGCCTGCCCTATGTGGCCGCCTTCAGCGGTTCGCAGGAGCTGCGCTCCGGGGTGCTGCCCCACATCTACAACCTGCGCGCCGGCCATGTCGACGAGGTGGAGTACATCGTGCGGCACACGCGCGAGGTCGGCATCCGGCGCGTCGCGCTGCTGTCCGAGTACAACTCGCAGGGCTGGGAGCTGCGTGACGCGCTGCTGGCCTCCATCGAGGCGCGCGGCGACCAGGTGGCCTCGATCAGCAGCGTGGACCATGAAGGCAGCCGCTACAGCCTGCCCGGCGCCGTCGCCTCGGTGCTGGCCGGCGCCCCCCAGGCCATCCTGCTGGGCTCCGACTACGTGGCCAGCGCCCGCTTTGTCGATGCCGTCCGCGAGGCCGGCTACACGGGGCTGTTCTATACCCTGTCCACGGTCGGCGGCAATGCGCTGATGGAGCTGCTGGGCGCGCGGGCCGTGGGCCTGTCCGTCACCCAGGTGGTGCCCTTCCCGTGGACGTCGTCCTCGGTGATCGGCCACCAGTTCCGGACCTTTTGCACCCGCCACAAGCTCGAAGCCTCGTTCGCCAGCATGGAGGCCTACCTGGGTGCGAGCCTGCTGGTCGACGCGTTGCGCCGCGCCCGTGAGCCGAATCCGGCCCGGCTGGCTGAGGCCCTGGACACCCTGCCGCCGCGCGATTTCGGCGGCTTTGTGGGGGCCTTCTACGGCAGGACCCGACGCGCCCCGGCGCAGATCGACCTGGCCGTGTTTTCGCGCAACGGGAGGTTCATCAAATAGGCGGGGCAGATCCAAGACACAGGGGGCAAACATTGGGTAGTGGCTGGGGCTTGAAGACCCCGGCATGAGGAAACAGCGATGTGCATCAAAGTCGAAGCTGACGAGAGGCTGCGGTCGCAGATCCACCCGAGTGTGGATGCGGGGGCCGCCGAGCCGGCCGGCTCCACCTGGGCGATGGTCGAGCGGGCCCGGCAGGCCGCGGGTGCGGCCGCGGCGCTCATGTGCACCCGCGCCGATGGGGTCACGGTCGTGGCCGGCCTGTTGCCGGTATCGGCCCAGGGGCTGGTCGAGGCGCTGGCCATGATGGGGACGGCCGTCAAGCCCGGTCAACGTGCTGGCATCGAGCTGCGCAAGAGCTGGGGCCATCAGGTCTGCCAGGAGATGTTTGCCTTGAAGCGCCGCTTTGGCCTGCTCGACCTGTCGCTGCTGGAATGGCCCGACGACCCGGCACTGCCCGGCGCCTGGATGGCGCTGGTGAACCTGGGTCATGAGGGCGCGGGGTGGGTGGACTGTGCCCAGTTGCGCGCCATCGCGGAGTCGCTGGGCGAGCGCTGCCTGCTGCAGGCCCGCATGCAGGAGGCGACGCGCCAGACGCAGCGCCTGCAGGACGTGGCCCGTGCCTCGGGCGACTGGAGCTGGGAGACCGATGCAGACCTGCGCTACAGCTGGGTGCAGGGGGCGGTGGCCGGCGAACTGCCCGCCCTGATCCAGGCGCCGGCCGTTGGCGAGTCCATTCCGTCGGGCCTGGTCGTCAACTGGCTCGGTGAGCCCGAGACACCGCTGCGCGACTTCCACTCGGTGCTGCGCCAGGGCGAGGCCTTTGTCCGCCTGGTGGCCGCGGAGTATGCGCAGGGACGGTTGCGCTATGTGTCGCGCAGCGCCGTGCCCATGCGCCATGCCGATGGCCGCCTGCTCGGCTTTCGCGGGTCGACGCGCGACGTGACCCAGAGCCTGGAGGCCAAGGTGCAGGTCTGGCGTCGCGACGAAGCCCTGCGCCTGGCCAAGGAGCAGGCCGAGGCCAGCAGCCAGGCCAAGTCGCTGCTGGTCTCCAAGGTGAGCCACGAGCTCAGGACACCGCTGAACGCCATCGTCGGCCTGACTCAACTGATCCAGATGAGGGCAGGGCCCACGGGCAACAGCGCCGTGGAGCAGTGGGTGGCCCAGATTGCCAAGACCGGCTGGCATATGGTGGACGTGCTGGACATGCTGATGGAGCTCGGGCGCGCGGGGTCGGTGAGCGCGGCGCTGGCGAGCCGGCCGCTGGACCTCGCGGCCGTGGTGCGTGATGCCATGCAGATCGTCGAACGCGACGCCCAGGCGCGCTGCATCGACATCGCCTTCGACGACCCGCTGCCCGTGCCGGTGCTGGGTGACCGCCGGGCCCTCTGCCAGGTGGTGGTGAACCTGCTGACCAATGCCATCAAATACAACCGGGAGGGTGGCTGGATCCGGCTGAGCGTCAGCCGAGGGTCGGTGTCACGCCTGCTGATCCAGGACAGCGGGCCGGGCTTGAGCGCCGAGCAGCTGGCGCGCCTGTTCCAGCCCTTCGAACGGCTGGGGGCGGAAACCTCCGACGTGGCCGGCCACGGCATCGGGCTGCTGATCTGCAAGGAGTTCGTGGCGGCGATGCAGGGCACCCTGGAGGTTCAGAGCGCGCTGGGCCAGGGCACCAGCTTCACGCTGCTGCTGCCGGCGCCGGTGCCGGTGCCGCAGCCAGCTGGTGTCGCGCAGGAGAGCCTGACGGAATGCGCCGCGGCGGCAGTTGAAGCGGGACCGCGGGAAGAG
>NZ_JBFUMO010000066.1:0-17250 GCF_054049355.1 Roseateles sp. P5_E11
ATATCACTCAGGCTTGGGCACCACCACCGTTTCGTAGGCGCTCAGGAACTCGGGCGGCATGCGCCGCGGCTTGCCGCTGCTGATCTCGATGCACACCAGCAACCACCGGCCGCGCACCAGCGTGACGCCGTCACTCGCGCGGCGCAGTTGGAAGCGGCGCTCCATCGTCAGCTTGCCGTCGCTGTCGGTCAGCCATGTGCCGAGCACCAGGGCCTCGCCCTCGAACGAAGGCAGCAGGTAGTCGTAGTGGCCTTCGCGAATGGCCATGGCGCGGTCCTGGCGGCGGTAGTCGTCAAGCGACAGGCCGAGCGCCTCGGAATGCGCCCAGCCGGCCTGCTCGCACCATTGCACATAGACGGCGTTGTTGGTGTGGTCCAACCCGTCGATGTGTTCGGCCGCCGGCGTCAGCGCCAGCGTGAACGGGGACGGGTAGTCCCAGTCATTCATACACGGAGACTTCCGGCCGGCGCGCCAGCACCGCGATGGGCGGCGCCCAACGCTCGCCGCGCGGCTTCTTGCTCGTCACCAGCGTGATCTCGCTGGGCTCAAACACCTCGACGTTGTGCGTGATCGGCGTCGTCAGCAGGTATTGCGCGCGGGTCGAGCGCAGGAAGTGCCCGACGAGCTGGATGTTGCGCACGTCCAGGTGGGCGAAGGGTTCGTCGATGAAGACGAAGCCGCCCGGCGTCTCGTCGTCTTTCATCAGGCCCACGAGCAGGATCAGGCTCTTCAGCACCTGCTGGCCACCCGAGGCCTCGCCGTCGTTCAGCCCCACCTCGCCCTTGCCGTCAAAGTTGAACTTGACCTGCAGGCCGGCCTGGGCGAGCACGGTGTCGTCGTTGTCCAGGTGGGGTAGCACGGCTTCGGCGGTAACGCCGGCCAGTTCGCCCAGCTCGGCGACGTTCTTCTTGTAGCGGCGCACGGTGGCGCGCATCACGTCGATGTAGCGCTCGCGGGCGTTGAAGGCGGCGATGYGGGCCAGCTCGTTGCTGGCGCGGCGGTCGCTGAGCTGGGTGTCCTGCTCGTGCACCTGGGCCGACATGCGGGCGTGACGGTCCACGACGCTGGCGTCGACCTCCCAGTGGCCGCCTTGCAGTTCCTGGTCGACGTGGTGGGCGCGGATCTCGGCCTGGCGGGCGTTCTCGAACTCGTCACGCAGCGCGGCCAGCGCGATGGGCGTGACCCAGGACTTGGGGAACTGGCTTTTCTGCGTGCGCGACTGACGCGATGCCGCACGCAGCGCCTCGCGTTTGGCCTCGTGCTCACGCACTCGGCCCGAAGCTGAGCCCTCGCCGTCGCGCAGCGCGATCTGCGCGGCTTCATAGGCCTGCTCGCTGCGCGTGGAGTCGCGCAGCATGCGGTCGTGCTCGCTGTCCAGCGTGCTCATGCGCGTGGACGCTTCGGCGCGCGCTTGGCGCAGCACCGGCAGGCGCGCGCGAGCTTCGGCGAATTCGTCGGAGCGTTCGCTCAATTCCTGCGCAGCCTTATGCCCAACGGCTGCGCGCTGCACGTCCTTGAACTGGCGTTCGACTTCCGCCTGCGCCTTGGCGATGCGGCTCAGCTCACCGTCCCAGCGGGCCAGCTCGGCCTCCAGCGCACCGCGGCGCGAGTCCACGGCCGACGCGCCGAACTGATGGTCGCGCGGCTCGACGAAGACGCTGCGGCCGCCGCGGCCGTCGCGGTAGTAGGCGTCGGTCGTGATCCATTCGCCGCCAGCCTTGGCGCCCTCTTCCGTCGACGTGACGCAGCGGATGCTACCCAGCTGGCGCACCAGCCAGGTCGGCAGCGGCGCGCTGACGTTCAGCGCCGCCAGCAGCGAGCCGGCCGGCGCCTGGCCTGCGGCCTGCGTGTCGGCGACGACGTAGTGACGGTAGCGCTGCTTCGCCGCAATGTCGAAGGCGCGGCCTTCGTCGCTGCGGTGTTTCAGCACCACGACCCAGCGCGATGGGCGCAGCAGGCCTTCGGCGGCGGCGCGCCAGGTTTCGTCGGCGATGTCGACGCTGTCGGCAACGAGGTGGTGGGCGATGCCCGCGTCGTCCAGCGCGCGCTTCATCGGCGCGACCTCGGGCGGCGGCGGGGGCAGGCGCTTGCCGCTCAGCTCGCCCAATGCGGTCTGCGCGCGGGCGGCCTTGTCGCTGGCACGGGTGTAGTCGGCGCGCAGGCGCTCGCGTTCGCCGGCCAGTTCCTGCATGCGCGCCGTCAGCGCGGCGGCATCGGCCTCCACGTCGGCCAGCGCCTTCAGTTCGTCCTCACGCTTGACCAAGGCCTCGGCGGGCCGCTCGGCTTCGCGCGCCGAGTCGAACGCGGCGCGGGCCTCACGACGTTCGCCGTCCAGCGCCTTCATGCGCTCCTTGGCCGCTTCCTGCGCCGTGAACAAACCATGCAGCGCCGCGCGCTTCTCGGTCAGCACCTTCACGTCACCCGAGGCAAACAGGCGCTGGCGGTGCAACTCGCGCGCATCGCGGGTGATGCGTTCGCGCGCCTCGCTCCAGCGCAGCACGGCCAGCACTTCGGTGGCCAGGCGCTCGCGCTCCTGGATCTTGAGCTGGTACTGGCGGTGGCTGTTGACGCGGTTGGCCAGGTCGCTCAACTGCGCCTGCGTGTGCGCCAACTCGGCGCCGGCCTGCTCGACTTCCTTGCCCAGGTGTTGCTGATGGCTGCGCGCCTGCTCGTAGCGGTCCAGCACCTCCTGGTCGCCGAACACCTCGAAGACGAGGCGCAGCAGCTCCTTTGGAGAAAGCTCGCAGAGCCGGTCGGTCTGGCCCTGCTCCAGCGCCAGCACGCGACCGATGGCGCGCGTGAGGCCGGCCGCTTCCAGCCGCTTCTTCCACGCCTCGATGCCCAGCCAGTCGCGGTCACCTTTTTCGGCCAGTTGCTCGATCTCATGCGCACCGTCGAGGATGGTGTAGCGGCGCACCCAGTCGCCACCGTGGCGCTCGATGCGGCAGGCCAGCGTCACTTGGTCGCCGTACAGCAGCGACGAAGCGAATGGCCGGCTGCTGTTCTGGCGCGAGCGCGGGCGGTTGTCCACCAGCGCGCGCAGCCACGCCGTCTCGGCGTTGGCGTGGCGGGCATAGGTCTTGTAGGTGCGGCCACCCGAGCACTCCAGCCCAAGCAGCGTGCGCATCGCGTCCAGCAGCGTGGTCTTGCCCGAGCCGTTGGGGCCGGCGATGGTGATGATGGCGCCGTCCAGCGGCAGCGTGACGCGCTGGCAGTAGTCCCAGTGCAGCAGTTCGAGCGATTGCAGGTGGAACATCAGTCGTCGAGGTTTTGTTGTTCTGCTTCTTCGGGGCGGGCGACCGGGTGGCCGGCGCGGGCGAGCACGTCGCCCATGGCGCCATCGAGGATGCGCGGCGCCAGCAGGTCGTAGTCGATCAGCAGGTCCAGCAGCGGCCCCTCGGCAATGTCCTCGCCGCGGCGCGTGATGAAGCCGTGGCGCTCCAGCAGCTTGAGGTTGGTGTCCAGCCGCAGCTTCTTGCCGAGCTGGTCGCCAAAGTCCGCCAGCAGGCTGCGGTAGCTGATCAGCGGCGCGACGCTCGCGGCCTGGGGCAGCGGCTTGTCGGCCGCGAACATCTCGCCCTGGCCGGCGTGGATGGCGTCGCTGCGCGCGACCTGGCGCTGGCGCTTCGGCAACACGATGAGCGACCACAGCACCACCAGCAGCGCCACGCCATCGCGCGGCAGATCGAGGTTGTTGTTAGCGGCCAGGCCCATCTCGCCGAACACGGCGCTTTCGGCCGGTCGCACGAGGGCGACGGCGATGTGGTCGGCGTGCACGTTGTCCACCACCTTGAGCCCGACGGCCCCCAGGCGCTGGCCCAGCAGGGTCCACAGCTCGGTGTCGATCAACGCGCGGCGCACCAGCGGGTGGCTGCGCGGCAGCCAGCGCCGGGCCAGCAGTTGCGCCGCCAGTTGGGCGGCGTCGTCGAGAGGTTGGCTCATGAAGAAGATTCAGGTGTGAGGACGCCGCGGCTCATCCATTTGACGAACTCGTCGTCGACGGGGCCTTGTTCGGCGGACCAGCGCACGCTCCACGGCTGGCGGGCCATGTCGCCGGTGGCGCCCTTCAGGTGTCGGGCTTGCGCGTCGCCCAGCAGCGGCAGCAGCTGGGCGCGGTAGGCGGCGCGGGCATAGCTGTCGCCAAGAACCGCGGGCGACAGGTCGCGTTCGATGGGATCGGCGGCCGCCCAGGCCGTCAGCAGCGCCTGCATCTGGTCCATGTCGGGCGGCAATTGCATGACGGCCAGCTCGCCAGTGGGCGCGGCCTGGCCTTGGGGCAGCGCTGCGATCTCGGCAGGCTTGGGCCGGTCGCGCTCAAATTCGGCTTCCGCGGTGTCAACGAGGTCGTGCTGGGACACCAGCACCGGGTGCACCGGCCGTTCCCAGCCATCAGCCAGCAGTTTGGCAAGGTCGCCCTGGCTTTGCAGCCAGCGGCGCACATCGGTGGTCGTGATGCCGGTGGAACCCAGTGTTACGCGCTGGCGGTCCGCCTGCTGGAGCGCGCGGTTGAACTGGCTGGCCATGGCCAGCAGCCGCGCCTGCGCCAGGCCCAGCTCGCGGGCCAGGCGCTCCAGGCGAGCGTCGCCGGCGGCTTCGGCCTGGGCAATGATGGCACCCAGCGCCTCGCCAGCGCGATCCACCAGCGTCAGCGCCTTCTCGAAGCGGGTGCGTGCGCGGCGCAAGGCGAACTCGCTGCCGCTCGCGATCGCGTCGGCGAACTCGTCGTACAGCCGCGAAAGCTGGGCCAGCAAATGCTGTAGCTGGGCCGGCTGCAAGGTGCCAAGCTGGTGGGCGCCGGCCACGCCGGCCAGCAGCGAGGCCAGGTCGCCGTCGGGCGCCTCCTCCTGCGTCAGCGGCTGCAGCAGGCCCACGAGCTGCTGGGCCAGCGGCGTGACGGCGTAGGTCTGCCCCGTCGCGTCCCAGGCCAGCAGTTCGGCTTCACGCAGGCGCTTGAGCACGTTGTCCAGCACCTCGTCGCGCAGCACGTGGAAGGCCTGGTTCAGCGCCTCGCGCGTCAGCCGCGACTCGCGCAGCGCCATCAGCTCGAAAAACACCCACAGCCGCAGCCGGGTCAGGCCCGCGGGCCCCTGGAACAGCGCCCGCAGCGCCGTCTGCAAGGCGTCCTGGCGTTCGAGCTGCCACCACAGCAGCGCATCCGCCGGCGCGGCGCCGTCGCGGAAGTAGTCCTCCACGCGATCGGGGCGCGCGGTGTCGTCGGTGTCCTGGGGTGTCGTCAACATGGGGCGCGGATTATCGACGGGCCCTGAAGCCGCCAAATTAGGTGGTGTCGAGGGGTTTGACAGTCGACAGTCGCCGTCGGACAGCTCATCACCGATTTCAACATCGACATCGACATCGGCTCGGCCCTGGGCACCAACGACGCTTTCGTCGGCTTCACTGCCGCGACCGGCTCGGGCTACCAGAACCACGACATCCTGAACTGGCGGCTGGCCAACGACACCTCCATCACCACCGATCCAGGCCGTCTGCCCGAGCCGGCCGACCTGGCGCTGCTGAGCCTGGCCGGCGTGGCGGCCCTCGCAGCCTCCCGCCGTCGCCGCGGCTGACGTTCGGCTTTTGCGAACGCCGGCATCAAGCCGACTGAACCCAGGCCCGCGCAAGCGGGCCTAGTCTTATGGGCATGCAAACCCCTCGCCTGCCCAGCTTCTTCCTCTCCCACGGCGGCGGCCCCTGGCCGTTCATGGACGGCGACTACCGTCGCGCCCACGCCAGGCTTGAGACCTCGCTGCAAGCCCTACCGGCCACATTGCCGGCCAAGCCGAAGGCCATCCTGATGATCTCGGCCCACTGGGAAGAGGCCGCCTTCACTGTCATGACCTCGCCCGCACCGGGCATGCTCTACGACTACGGCGGCTTCCCGGCCCACACCTACGAGGTGGTCTACCCGGCACCGGGCGATCCGGCGCTGGCCGAGCGTGTTGTCGCACTGATCCAGGCCGCCGGCCTGCCCGCCGCCCGCGACGCCCAACGCGGCTTCGACCACGGCGCCTTCTGCACGTTGGTACCGATGTACCCCGACGCCGACGTGCCCGTCGTGCAGCTGTCGCTCAAGCGCGGCCTGAACCCGGTCGAACACATCGCGCTGGGCCGCGCCCTGGCGCCGCTGCGCGACGAAGGCGTGCTCATCCTCGGCAGCGGCTTCAGCTTCCACAACCTGCGCCTCTACGGCTCGGCCGGCCGTGAGCCGTCCGCCGCCTTTGATGCCTGGCTGCAGTCCACCCTGCCCTCTCCGGCCGGCCGTGCTGAGCGCCTGCAGGCCTGGGCCCAGGCACCCGCTGCCCGCCTGGCCCATCCGCGCGAGGAGCATCTGCTGCCGCTGATGGTGGCCGCTGGCGCCGCCGAGGGCGAGACCGCCGCCTGCCACTATCACGAGACTGAATTCATGGGCGGCGTGACGGCGTCGAGTTTCCGCTTCGGATGACTCGCCGTGCAGGCCTGATCGCGAGGAGCGCCTGGGTGCTAGATTCGCCCACGCCGCTTCCTCGCCACAGGTCCTTATGAAACCTCCTCACGTCCTTGCCCTGGCTTTTGCGTTCGCCGCCCTCCCCGCGTTCGCGGCGGACGCACCGAAACCCATCCGTGCCCTGCTCATCACCGGCGGCTGCTGCCACGACTACGGTGCGCAAAAGGACCTGCTGAAATCGGGCATTGAGGCGCGCGCGAACATCGTCGTGGATCAAATGCACAGCGACAACACCACCGGCAGCCCCCCGCTGCCCCTCTTCGGCAACCCCGACTACGCGCGTGGCTACGACGTGGTCATCCACGACGAGTGCGCAGCCGACCCGCGCGACCCCAGCTCGTTCAAAAGCGTCTTGAAACCCCATCTGGACGGCATGCCCGGCGTCAATCTGCACTGCGCGATGCACAGCTTTCGCTCTGGCGACTACACCCAGCCGGTAGCCCGCGGTGCGGACAACGCCCAGTGGTACGAATACCTCGGCCTGCAATCGACCGGCCACGGACCGAATGAACCCATCGCGATCACCTTCGTCGACAAGGATCACCCGATCACGAGGACGCTCGACGGTTGGACCACCGTCAATGAGGAGCTCTACAACAACGTCCAGATCCTCGATGGCAAAGCGCTCGCAAAGGGCAGGCAGATCGTCAAGCAAAGCAGGCGGCAGCCCGACGGCAGCGTGACCGAAGAAGCACAGGCCGTCGAAACGGTCGTCGTCTGGACGAACGAATTCGGCCCGAAGAAGACGCGCGTGTTCAGCACCTCACTCGGTCACACCACGGCCACCGTCGCTGACGCCCGCTATCTGGACCTGGTCACCCAAGGCATTCTCTGGGCCACCGGCAAAGTCGACCAACCCGGCTACGCCAAGAAGAAGTAAGGCCACTCGCTGCTCCACTTCAAGCCATGACGCAAGCCCTGATCGATGCCCTGGTTGCCTGCCACCGTGACGGCAGCCGCTTGAGTGCCGCCGACTGGACCCACGCCGTACGTGACGAGGCCGATGCCTATGCCGTGCAAGACGGCATCGCCCGGGCGCTGGACTGGCGCTTCGACCGCTGGAAGTCCGGCGGCGCCAGCGCCCAGGGTCCGTTCAGCCATTCGCCAGTCAACCCCGTCCCCGGAACGTCACTGCTTGGTGTCGAGGCCGAGGTGGCGCTGCGCATTGACGCGGATGGGAGGGCGCAATCCATGTGCGTCGCTGTTGAACTGGTCGCCTCGCGCTGGCAGGAAGGGCTGGACGCGCCTGCCTTGCTGCGCATGGCCGACCACCAATCCAACGCCGGTCTGCTGCTCGGTGCCTGGCAACCCTATCGCCCGTTGCGGTGGGCTCAGCTCGAATGGCGTCTCAGCCTCGCCAGCCAGCCCGATGTCGTCCGCCGTGGTGGGCATTCCCTGGCCGATCCAGCCGCCGTATTGCCGGCCTGGTTGCGCCATGCCACGCGCCATGGCGCTACCTTGCCAGCCGGCACCATCGTGACGACCGGCGCCTGGGGCGGGTTGCATCCGCTGACGGGTGCGGCCCGCGGCACGCTGGCCTTCGAGGGCTTGGGCGAACTCAGCTTTTCAGTAGCGGCGTGAAGACCGCAGCGAAGGCCGCGATGTTGAGGATCACCGTCAGCCAGTAGATGCGCCGGAACGCCGGCTTCACGCTCTTGTGGCGCAGCAGTTGCTGGGCGAGCAACGCGCCCGGCCAGCCGCAGGCCAGCGACAGCCCATGCAGGGTCTTCTCGCCCACGCGCCAAGCTCCCTGCCTGGCGGCCCGCTTGTCGAGCGCATAGACGATGAAGGTCGCCATGCTCATGGCGGAATAGATGCCCCAGAGCCAGTTCGGCAAGCCCCAGAGGAGATGGCAGGCCAGCACAAAGCCGGCAAAGGCCGGCACCAGCAGCAGCACACGGCTGCGATCGCGCGGCGCTGCGGGTAGCGGCGGCGCCTTGATGGGCCGCACGGCCAGCGCCCTCGGCTTGCCCTGGGCGTCAGAACCCGCCTGGAAGCTCAATCGCTCACCCACCACCGGCCGCTCGGCGCGGGCGGCAAAGGCCTGGATATGGACAAAGAGGCGGGCCGGGCCGCCGTCGGGCGCGATGAAGCCATAGCCCTTGGCGTCGTCCCACTGGACGAGGGTGCCGGTCTGCTTGTCGCTGGAACTGGTCATAAAAAAGGGCCCGCACTGCGGGCCCTCCATCATCGCCGGGGCGGCAGATGCCGCCGCGGGATCAGCGGCCGAAGCCACCCTTGCGCGGGCCGCTCGGCGGGCGGCGGTCGCCGAAGGCCGGCTTGGCGCCGAAGCTGGGCTTGCCGGCCGGCTGGAAGGAGCGCTCGCCGCGCGGCGCGAAGCCACGGTCGTCACGGGGCTGGAAGCCGCGATCATCACGCGGTGCGAAACCACGATCCTCACGCGGAGCAAAGCCGCGGTTATCACCCTGCGGCGCAAAACCGCGATCTTCACGGGGAGCAAAGCCACGGTTGTCGCCTTGCGGAGCGAAGCCACGGTCATCGCGCGGCGCAAAGCCACGGTCCTGGCCGCCAGAACCATGATTGAAAGGCTTGCCACCACCGTGGAAGGGGCGGCTGCCCTCTTCACGACGGAAAGGCTTGTTGCCGAAGCCAGGGCGGCCGCCACCGAAGTGGCCACGTGGGCCGCGGTCGTCGAAGGAACCAGCCGGGCGCGGCGGGAAGATGCGCGGCTCTTGCGTCTTGGGCTCAAGACCGGCGATCTGCTGCACGGGGATCGTCTGCGTCGTGAACTGCTGGATGCGGCGGATCATGGACACGTCGTCACGCAGGCCCAGCGTGATCGCCAGGCCCTGGCGGCCGGCACGGCCGGTGCGGCCGATGCGGTGCACATAGTCCTCGGCCTTCATCGGCAGGCCGTAGTTGATGACGTGGCTGATGGTCGGCACGTCGATGCCGCGAGCGGCAACGTCGGTGGCCACCAGCACGCGCACTTGCTTGCTGCGCAGAGCCTGCAGCACGCGGTTGCGCTTGCCTTGCGGCATCGCGCCGTGCAGCGGCGCCACCGAGTGGCCGATCTCGGCCAGGCGCTCGGCCAGCCAGTCGGCGTCACGCTGCGTGCTGGTGAAGACGACGGCCTGCTCCATCTCCGGCAGGGCCAGGATGGACTCCAGCAGCTGGTCCTTGTGGTGGGGGTTGTCGGCCCAGTGCAGGCGCTGCTCGATGTTCTCGTGCGTGTCGGTGTGGTTGGCCACCTCGATGCGCTGCGGATCCTTCAGCAGGTTCTGCGCGAGGCGGCCGACGTGGCCGGCGAACGTGGCGCTGAACATCACGGTCTGGCGCTCGGCAGGGGTATTGCCGGCGATCATCGTGATGTCGTCGATGAAGCCCATGTCCAGCATGCGGTCGGCTTCGTCCAGCACCAGCATTTCGACATTGCCCAGCACGCACTTGCCGGAGTTGATGTGGTCGATCAGGCGGCCGGGGGTCGCGATCAGGATGTCCAGCGGGCCCATCAGCTGGCGGATCTGCAGCGGGTAGGGCATGCCGCCCAGCACGGTGGCGACCTTCAGGCCCGGGATGAAGCGGCCGTAGGTCTGTGCGGCCTTGGCGACCTGCATAGCCAGCTCACGGGTGGGGGCCAGCACCAGGATCTTGGGGCCATAGACCTTGCCCTTTTCGCGCTTCTTGCTGTCGTCRCCACGTGCGGCCAGGATCTTTTCCAGCGCCGGCAGGATGAAGGCGGCGGTCTTGCCCGAGCCCGTGCGCGCCGAGACCATCAGGTCCTTGTTGGCGATGGCAGCGGGAATGGCGAGCGTCTGCACGTCGGTGGCGTTCTCGTAGCCGGAATCTTTCACGGCCTTCAGGACCACTTCGTTCAGGCCCAGGGTATCGAAACTCATGTCGTTCTTTCAGTCAAAAGCCCGTCCATGCCGCCTGGAAATCAGTGAGGGCGGACACGCGGGCGCTGAACAGACCATGCCGTTCAGCAGTCAAAGTCGCTGGGAGAAAGCTCGTGTCGGGCGGCTCGGGCTGCTGGTTGCAGTCGGGTGCGGCACGGGGGAACAGTCAAAGCGACGGCTTCATCGCCGCCGACCGATCCACGAGGGGTGTTCGAGAAGCCGTATGAACTACGGGCCGAACGAGGTCAGAGGAGACGTACGAAGCTCGGTTGGAACCGAGCGAAGCTGCGACTGTAGCACAGATCAGGGTTTTCACGGAATCCACCCCTGAGGCGCGGGTGTGAGCTCTGGCACACTTGCGGCCCGGGTCGGCAGAACACCCAGGCCTTGCCGCGCGGCACCCGCCGCGAGCTGAACCTGCCACGCATACCGCCTTCGTTCACGTGAACCTCGCGTGCGCCCTGGCTGCAAGTCGGCAAGCCCAGCCTCTTTCGTCGTTGGCGTGCGCATGGAGTGCCATCATGGCCCGTGAATCCCTGCCCCTCGTCGTGGACGACTTGTCCACCTTCACCAAGTCTCTGCGCACGCAGTTGCTGGCGCACCCCGCCACGCCAGGCCACCAGACCCTGCTGAACATGCTGGCCCGCGCAGCCGGGCATCGCAATCTGCAGATGCTGAAGGCGCGTCCGCCGGCCCTGCCGCGGACCACCACCCCTGCCCGTGCGGAACACAGCGACATCGTTCGCCGCACGCTGCGCCTGTTCGACGATCAGGGCCGGCTGCAGCGGCTGCCCGTCAAGCGCTCGCTGCAGTTGATGGCCCTGTGGGGCCTGTGGATGCGCTTCGACGCCAAGCGGCCTTACCGCGAGCGCGAGGTCAACCAGATCCTGACGGCCTGGCACTGCTTCGGCGACTACTGCACGCTGCGCCGTGATCTCGTCACCCAAGGCCTGATGGCGCGCACGGCGGACAGCTCGGTCTACACCAAGCTGCCAGCGCGGCCGGGCGAGGACGCGATGGCGCTGATGCGGGCCTTACGTCAACTCGGCAACTAGCCAGCCGCGCAGGCTGTTGAAGAAGGCCAGGCCCTCGGCACGGGCCAGATCCTGCCGGGTCAGCCGTGCTTCCTTGAGACGGCCCAGGGCCAGCAGCTCAGCACGCAGCACGCCGGGCAACACCCCGGCGGCCAGCGGCGGTGTGAGCCACTGGTCGTCAAGCCGCAGGGCAAGGTTGCCGAAGCTGCATTCGGTCAGCTCGCCCGCCTCGTTCCAGAGGATGACGTCGAAGGCTTGGGCTGGCTTGTCGAAGGCATACAGCTCGCGACGTGTCGTCTTGTGGGCCAGGAACTCGGCACTGGGACCGAGCGTGGGAATGGGCTGATCGGCCAGCGCCAGCAGCACCGGCTCGGCCATCGGAGTGAAGGCGGCCAGCGTGTGATGCAGGCGCCCCTCGGCGTCGCCGGTCAGGCGCAGGCGCCAGCTGCCTTGTGCGTGGGCCTCCGCCACTGCCTTCAGGTGGGCCCGCGCCTCGGCCAGCGAGAAGCGCAGGCCGAAGTGGCGCGCCGTGCGCTGCATGCGGGCCAGGTGAGCGTCGCCGCGCACCGCCACGCCGCCCTCCAGCCGCAGCGTCTCCAGCGCCTCGACGGGCGCCTCGGCGCGGGCCAGGAAGCGCGACTTGGCCCGCCATTCGGCGATTTCGGCAGCAGGCTCACTGTCCAATGTGATGGCGCTGCCGATGCCACAAGTCAGCGCCTCGCCGTGGAACTCGACAGTGCGGATGGGCACATTGAAGGTGGCAACGCCGCCGGGCTGGATCAGGCCCAGCGCGCCGCAGTACCAACCCCGCGCCGTCGGCTCCAGCTCGCGGATGATCTGCATCGCGCGGATCTTGGGCGCGCCGGTCACCGAACCGCAGGGGAAAAGTGCCGCGAAGGCATCGGCCAACGTCAACCCGCCGCGGCTGACGGCCGTCACGGTGGACGTCATCTGCCAGACCGTTGGCAGCGCATGCAGCTCGAACAGACGCGGCACGCGCACGGTGCCGAGCTGAGCGACGTGGCTGAGGTCATTGCGCAGCAGGTCCACGATCATCAGGTTCTCGGCGCGCTCCTTCTCGCTGGTGCGCAGGTGCGCCTGAGCCGCCTCGTCGTCGACACGGTCGCGGCCGCGCGGCGCCGTGCCCTTCATGGGCTGGGCCGCCAACAGCCAGCTCGCCTTGGCACCGGGCACGGGACGCCAGTCGAAGAAGAGTTCGGGTGACACGCTGGCCGCGCCGGCTTCGCGCAAGAACAGGCTGAAGCCGCCGGGCTGGCTGGCGTGCAGGGCGAGGAAGAGCTGCTCGGCGTCCAGCGCGCCGGCCGCCGCGCGCAGCCGGGTGGTCAGATTGACCTGGTAGCAATCGCCGTCACGGATGTAGGTGCGGATGCGCTCGATGGCTGCCGTGCCGTCCGGCTCGGCGTCATTCCAGCCCAGGAAGCCGCTGTAGGCTGGAGGCAGCTCCGGCCAGGGCTCAGGGGGCGACTCGTAGACAGCGAACTCGGCCAGCGGCGCGGTGGCGCCGTGCGTCTTCAGTGCGGCGTCGAAAACCGCGRCGGCCTCGTAACGCAGCCCCCCAAGGACCCAGGCGCCGGCTCGTGCCGCGGCTTCGGCCTCGGCGATGACGCCGCGCACCTCATCCAGCCGCGTCGCCCTCAGCCAGCGCGTCGGCGGCGTGGCCCAGCAGCCGCGCAGCCGCTCGCCGTCCTCGCGGGCCAGCGGGTGGCGGGGGAAGTCGAAAGCGGCGTGCAGCAAGCGCCGTGCGGCCCGGTCAGGCCAGGTTCAGGAAATGAGTGCGGTAGTGGACGAGCTCGTCGATGGACTCGTGGATGTCGGCCATGGCCGTGTGGGCCTGAGCCTTCTTGAAGCCCTCCAGCGCGGCGGGCTTCCAGCGCTTGGCCAGTTCCTTCAGCGTGGACACATCCAGGTTGCGGTAGTGGAAGAAGCTCTCCAGCTCGGGCATGTAGTTGGCGAGGAAGCGGCGGTCCTGGCAGATGCTGTTGCCGGCCATCGGGCTCTTGCCCTTGGGCACGTATTGCTTCAGGAAGGCGATGGTCTGGGCGGCGGCCTCGGCCTCGGAGACGGTGGAGGCCTTGACGCGGTCGATGAGGCCGCTCCTGCCATGGGTACCCTTGTTCCAGGCGTCCATGGCGTCCAGCGTCGCGTCGCTCTGATGCACGGCGAAGACAGGGCCTTCGACGCGCTTTTCGAGGTTGGCGTCGGTCACGACGACGGCAATCTCGATGATGCGGTCGGTGTCGGGATACAGACCCGTCATTTCGAGGTCGATCCAGATCAGGTTGTTTTCGCTGAGGGCAAGGGTGTCGGACATGCTGGGCTCACTCTGAAGATGAGGAATTCTCGCAGCCTAAACTTGAGGCTTATGTCTCCCCTGCTGTTGTCCCTTGCTTTTGCGGCCGCGCTCGCCGCCTCGACCCTCGTCAAGTTCTGGCTGTCCTCTCGCCAGATCCGCCATGTCGCCGCCCATCGCGGCCAGGTCCCGGCAGCCTTTGCCGGCAACGTGACGCTGGTGGCTCATCAGAAGGCGGCGGACTACACGGTCGCCCGGTCCCGCTTCGGCCTGCTGGCCCTGGCCTTCAATGCGGCCGTGCTGCTCGGTTGGACGTTGCTGGGCGGCCTGAACGCTCTGAACAGCTGGGCGCTGGAAGCCAGCCACATGCTGCCCGAAGCTTGGCAAGGCATGGGCTACCAGCTCGGCCTGGTCGCCGTCTTCGTGCTGGCGGGGTCACTGCTGGACCTGCCCTGGGAGCTGTGGTCCACCTTCCGCATCGAGCAGGCCTTCGGCTTCAACCGCACGACGCTCAAGCTCTTCTTCGCCGACATGGCCAAGGGCCTCGCCGTCGGCGTGCTGATGGGCCTGCCCATCGTCGCCCTCATTCTCTGGCTGATGGGCGCGGCCGGCCCGCTCTGGTGGCTATGGGCCTGGGGCGCGTGGATGGGCTTCAACCTGCTGATCATGGTCATCTACCCGACCGTCATTGCGCCGCTGTTCAACAAGTTCGAGCCGCTGACCGATTTGGCGCTGAAGGACCGCGTCGAGAAGCTGATGGCGCGTTGCGGCTTTGCAGCCAAGGGCCTGTTCGTCATGGACGGCAGCCGACGCTCGGCGCATGGCAATGCCTATTTCAGCGGCTTCGGCCCGGCCAAGCGCGTGGTCTTCTTCGACACGCTGCTGACCAAGCTCAACGGCAGCGAGGTGGAGGCCGTGCTGGCCCACGAGTTGGGCCACTTCAAGCACAAGCACATCACCAAGCGCATCGTGTTGATGTTCGCCATGAGCCTCGCCGGCTTTGCGCTGCTCGGCTGGCTGGCGCAACAGCCGGCCTTTTACCTGGGCCTGGGTGCAACGCCGAATCTCGACGCACCCAATGACGCGCTGGCGCTGATCCTCTTCCTGCTCGCCGGCCCGGTGTTCGGCTTCTTCGTGACGCCGCTGGCGAGCCACTTCTCGCGCCGCGACGAGTTCCAGGCCGACGCCTATGCCCGCGCCCAGGCCAGCGGCGCCGACCTGTCCTCGGCGCTGCTGAAGCTGCACGAGGACAATGCCGGCACGCTGACACCCGACCCGGTCTACGCGCGCTTCTACTACTCCCACCCACCTGCTGCCGAACGTCTTGCAGCCCTCGCCGCATGAACGACCTCCTGCTCGCCCAATGTGACCCCAAGGCGCCCTTGATGGACGCCGACACGCGAACCCGCGTGCTGGCCGCCCTGCCCGGCTGGCTGCCGGACGCCGAACACAAAGTGATCGGGCGCCGCTTCGGCTTCGCGAACTTCTACCAGACCATGGCCTTCGTCGACGCGGTCGCCGAGATCGCCCACGCGCAGGACCATCACCCCGAGATGCTGGTCGGCTACGACGCCTGCACGGTCAGCTTCACGACGCATTCGCGCGGCGGGCTGACCTTGAATGACGCGATCTGTGCGGCACAAGTGAGCGCCTTGCCCGAAGCGACCGGTACATGAGTAAATTCCAGGCGCTGGACCTGGGACTTGTCGTGCGCGGCCATGGCCGCCACTACATCGTCGAGGACTCGGAGGGCAAGCGCTTCGTCTGCCACCCGCGCGGCAAGAAGAGCGAGGCTGTCGTTGGTGACCAGGTGCGCTTCGCCGATTCCGGCGATGAGGGAGTCATCGAAGCCGTCGAGCCTCGGCGCAATCTGCTGTTCCGCCAGGACGAGTGGAAGACCAAGAGCTTCGCAGCCAACCTGGACCAGCTGCTTGTCCTCGTCGCTGTCGAGCCGGTGTTCAGTGAGAGCCAGCTCACGCGCTCCCTGATCGCCGCCGAGTCCGCCGGCATCAGCATGGYCATCGCGCTGAACAAGACCGACCTGCCGGGCACCGATTCGGCTCGCGAGCGCCTGGCACCTTATCGCGCCATGGGCCTGAAGATGTTCGAGGTCGCGCTGAAGGCCGACCCCGAGGGCTCCCGCACGACGCTGGACCCCTGGCTGGCCGGCCAACGCACCTTCGTCCTCGGCCCCAGTGGCACGGGCAAGAGCACGCTGATCAACCTGCTCGTGAAAGACGCCAAGGCCCAGATCGGCGAGATCTCGCAGGCGCTGAACTCCGGCCGCCACACGACGAYGACGACGCAGTGGTACTGGACCGACGAGACACGCACGACGGCGCTGATCGACTCGCCCGGCTTCCAGGAATTCGGCCTGCGCCAGATCGACGCCGCCGAGCTGTGGCGCTACATGCCCGACCTGCGCGAGCACGCCAACTGCCGCTTCGCCAATTGCAGCCACATCCACGAGCCCGACTGCGGCGTGCGCGCGGCGGTTCAAGCGGGGCTGATCAGCGCCAGCCGCTATCGCATCTACGGCGAGATCCTCGAAGAGCTGCAGCGCAAGACCTGGTGATGCGCGGCGCACTCGCCTTCAGCGCCCTGGCCTTGCTGGCCGGCTGCGCCACGACCGTCGCCCCGCCTCCAGCCGCCGAAGGCTGGCAGCCGCTGGCCCTGCCCGGCAAGAAGCTTACCCAGTACAACTGGACGGAGAAGGACGGCCGCCCCGCGCTGGAAGCTGCTTCGGATCGCTCGGCCAGCATCTGGCGCAAGCGGCTGGAGCCGGCAAAGATCAGCGTCGGCGAGGTCAATTTCTCATGGTGGGTGCAGGGCCTGATCCCGGGTGCCAATGTCTCGGACATCGACCATGAGGACGCCGTCGCCCGCGTCATCTTCGGCTTCGCCGGCGACATCGACAAACTGCCGCTGCGCACGCGCATGAAGTTCGAACTCGCGCAGGCCCTGACCGGCGAGCTGCCGCCCTATGCGACGCTGATGTATGTCTGGGACAGCAAGCTGCCGGTCGGCACCGTCGTCATCAACCCACGCAGCGACCGCATCCGCAAGATCGTCGTCGACTCCGGCCCCGCGGAACTGCGCCGCTGGCGCGAACACCGGCGCGACCTGGCCGCCGACTTCCGCCTGGCCTTTGGCGAGGCGCCAGGCCCGTTGACCTCGATGGCCGTCATGACGGACAGCGACAACAGCCGCGCGTCGGCCCGCACCTGGTACGGACCCGTGGAACTGAAATAGCTCAGCGCTGGTCGGGTGAGCGCAACGATAGTGGCGCGGCGTCGTGCACTTCACGCGCTTCGACGTCCACCACTTCTCCCGCCGGCTGGCGGCGCTGCGCCCACGGGTTCTTGTTGACACGGAACTGCAGATTCGGCTTGCGGCCGGTCAGCAAGCTGACGAGCAGGAAGGCCAGGAAGGCCAGCACGGCGATCAGGAAGAGGCCCAGGCCGATAAAGGCGCCGACGACGAGCATCAGCAGGCGAAGCAGCAAACGGAACAGCGACATGACCCCTATTCTGAACGCTGAGCGCCCGCTGGGGCCGTGAC
>NZ_JBFUMO010000067.1:0-17175 GCF_054049355.1 Roseateles sp. P5_E11
CCCGCAAGCTGCACTGGGGCCACGGCATCTCCTGCCATGTCGACGTGCTGCGGCCGCACAGCCGCGGCACGGTGGAGCTGGCCGGGCCCGACCCGCAGCTGGCACCGCGCATCGACCCACGCTTCCTCAGCGATGAGCGCGACATGCGGCTGCTGCTGAGGGGCGCCCGGTTGCAGCAGCGCCTCATCGAATCCAAGCCTTTCGACGGCCTGCGCGGTGACATGCTCTACCCGGTGCGCGCCGACGACACCGAGGCGCTGGCCGCCGACATCCGCGCCCGTGCCGATACGCAATACCACCCGGTGGGCACCTGCCGGATGGGCCCCGCGGGCCGCGATCCGATGGCCGTCGTCGATGCGCGACTGCGTGTGCACGGCATCGGTGGCTTGCGCGTCGTCGACGCCTCGGTGATGCCCACCATCGTCGGTGGCAATACCAACGCCCCCACCATCATGATCGGCGAGAAGGCCGCCGACATGATCCGCAAAGATGTCTGAGCCCCTCGCCCAGCCGCGCCGCCCTGAACGCGGGCGCGCCCAGTCGGTCCCCCGAGGGGACGGCGATGCTTGCCGGATCGACCGGCAAGCACATCGCCACGGCGGGCCGGCTTGGGAGCGGCCCTGCGCTCGGCCCGAAAACCGTGCCCATAGCTCAATGGAGACGAAATGAAGACGATGACCCTAATCGCCGCAGTCCTGGCCCTCGCCGGCTGCAGCCGTGAAACCGCAGCGCCCTCCGGCGATGCCAGCGCGACGACGGTGCAGGCGAACGCGCAGTTCGCGCAGGCCCTGCCGCTGGACGAGGCCCAGGGCTTCGAGGATGCCAAGCGCGGCCTCATCGCCCGCCCGGAGGGCAAGATCCTCGCGGTCGACGGCAGCGTGCTGATCGACTTCGACGCCTTCAAGTTCGTCGATGGCGCGGCGCCGCCCACCGTCAATCCGAGTCTCTGGCGCCACGCCAAGCTCAACGCGCAGATCGGCCTCTTCAAGGTGGTCGACGGCGTCTACCAGCTGCGCGGCTTCGACATGGGCAACATCACGCTGATCGAGGGCAAGACCGGCTGGATCGTCGTCGACGCGCTGACCTGCCGCGAGACCGCGAGCGCGGCCATGGCCTTCGCTCGCAAACACCTGGGTGACAAACCGGTCACCGCGCTGCTGTTCTCGCACAGCCACATCGACCATTTCGGCGGCGCCCTGGGCGTGCTGACGGCCGAGCAGGCGCGCACCGTGCCGGTCATCGCTTCGGCGGGCTTCATGGAAGAGGCCACCAGCGAGAACGTCATGGTCGGCACCGCCATGGGCCGGCGCTCCGCCTACCAGTTCGGCAAGAACCTGGAACGCTCGCCCAAGGGCCTGGTCGACACCGGCCTGGGCAAGGCCGTGGGCTACGGCAGCTTCGGCGTGTTGGCGCCGACCGACCTCATCACGCAACCCACCGAGGAGCGCGTGCTGGACGGCGTGCGCGTCGTCTTCCACAACGTGCCCGGCGCCGAGGCGCCGGCGGAGATGACCTTCTCGGTGCCGTCGCTCAAGGTCTACGGCGGTGCCGAGAACCTCGCGCAGACCATGCACAACCTGCTGCCCGTGCGCGGCGCCAAGGTGCGCGACGCGCTGCGCTGGGCCGGCTACATGCAGAGTGCGCTGGACCAGCTCGGCGATGCCGAGGTCTACGTCGGCCAGCACAACTGGCCGGTCTGGGGCCATGAGCGCATCGCCGACTTCATCACCAAGCACCGCGATGTCTACAAATACACCCACGACCAGACGGTGCGCCTCATCAATGCGGGCCTGACGCCGGCGGAGATCGCCGACCAGATCCGCTTGCCCAAGTCGCTGCAGGGCCACTTCGGCGCACGCGGCTACTACGGCGACCTGCGCCACAACGTCAAGGCCGTCTACCAGTTCTACCTCGGCGCCTACGACGGCAACCCCGCCCACCTGGACCCACTGCCGCCGGTGGACGTCGCCAAGCGCTATGTGGCCCTGGCCGGCGGCGCCGACAAGGCCGTGGCCGCCGCGCAGACGGCCTTCGACCAGGGCGACTACCGCTGGGCCGCCGAGCTGCTGAACCACGTCGTCTTCGCCGATGCCGGCCACAAGGCCGCGCGCGAGCTGCTGGCGCGCGCCTACGACCAGCTCGGCTATGTGGCCGAGGCCTCCACCTGGCGCAACAGCTACCTGACGGCCGCCGCCGAGCTGCGCGGTGGCGCGCCCAAGCAGGGCGTCAACCGCGCAGCCTTCCTTGACATGCTGGCCCAGACGCCCATCGAGCGCTTCCTCGAGGCCATGGCCGCCGGCCTCAACGGCCCGGCCGCCGAGGGCAAGGACTTCAAGATCAACCTGGTGCTGACCGACACCAAGGAGAGCTATGTGCTGTGGATCGAGAACGCCGTGCTGCACCACCGCCGCGCCGAGCCGGCCGCGGATGCCAACGCCACGTTGACGCTGACCAAAGCTTTCTTCGTCAGGATGATGGCCGGCACCGCCGGCGCCAAGGACCTGCTGCTGTCGGACGACGTCAAGGTGAGCGGCAGCAAGATCGATCTGGGCCGCTTCCTGAGCCTGATGGACAAGGCAACGGGAACCTTCCCCATCGTGTCGCGCTGACGCAAACTGCGGGCATGCAAGCCAATCGCTCCATTCCCGCTGCGACCGTCCTGCCCGAACTGGCCTATCCGGACGTCAACGCCGCGGCCGATTGGCTCTGTCGCGCCTTCGGCTTCGCGGTGCGGCTGCGCATTGCCGACCATCGTGTGCAGATGAGCGTGCCGGGCGGTGGCGCCTTGGTGGTCAAGCAGGGAGAGGTGACGCCGGACGGCTGTTCGTCGCACTCGGTCATGGTGCGAGTGGCCGATGTCGATGCCCACCACGCCCGTGCGGCAGCGGCTGGCGCCGCGGCGGCCGGCGCGCCGACAACCTACCCCTTCGGCGAGCGGCAATACGGCGTGCGCGACTTCGCCGGCCACCACTGGGTTTTCACGCAGAGCGTGGCCGACGTGGACCCCGCGGCGTGGGGCGGCGAGCTGCATGCAGAATCAGCCTCTCCTCCCCACGGATTGGAAGACTCGTGAAACCCAAGTCCACCGCCCTGGTTCTTGCCGGCCTGTTGATCGGTGCGCCCGCGATGGCGGCCGATGAACCTCCGTCCACGCTCGAAAAGATCGAAGGCGCCGTGACGCGCGGCGCCCAGGCTGCGGCCAGCGGGGTTGCCCGTGGCGTGCACGCAGCGGCGAGCGGCATCGAGCGCGGTGCCAAGGCGACGGTGCGCGGCGTGGAGAAGGGCGCCAGTGCAGCTGCCCGCGGTGTCGCACACGGTGTGGATGCGGCGGCCAGCGGCGTCAAGCGCGGTGCCGACGCAACCAGCAATGCTGTGCGCAAGACGGCGAACAAGGTCGAAGGCAGCGGCTCAGCCGCCAGCTCCTCGAATTAATCCAAGGGCCAGGGCATGGCCTTGGGCATCTTGGCGGGGTCTTGGGGCTCCGCCGGCCTGGCGCTTTTGCGCGCCGGCGCATCGGCCTCGCGCCACCACGGCGTAGCGGGCTCGCCCTTGGCAGGCTCGACCGCCTCACCCAGACGAGGCATCAGCAGCTGGGCGCCCTGCTTCGGGCCAAGTTCCAGCAATGTCTCGGCCGGTGCATCCCAGTCATGCAGGGCTAATGAAAAGGTGCCCCAGTGCACCGGCAGGAAGGCGCCGCCGCCGAGCAGCTGGTAGGCCTTGAGCGCGTTTTCAGGCCCGAGGTGGATGTCGCCCCAGGACGGATGGAAGGCGCCCACTTCGAGCATGACCAGATCGAAGGGCCCGAAGCGTTCGCGAATGGCCGCGTACTCGCTGGTGAGGCCCGTGTCGCCGCTGAAGAAGACGCGGTGTTTCGGCGTCTCGATGACGATGGACGACCACAGCGTGGCGTTGCGGTCGGTCAGCGAGCGGCCCGAGAAATGCTGCGACGGCGCCGCATGGATGCGCAGTTCGGAGTTCGGCGCCTGCCAGTGCTCCCACCAGTCCAGCTCGACGATGCGCTCCGCCGGGATGCCCCAGGCCTCCAGGTGGGCGCCGACGCCCAGCGAGGTGATGAAGGGCACCTCCTGCAGCTTCACCAGCTCCTTGACCGTGCCCATGTCCAGGTGGTCGTAGTGGTCGTGGGAGATGACGACGGCGTCCAGCTTGGGCAAGGCCTTCAAGGCCAGCGGCACCGGCTGGAAGCGTTTCGGCCCGGCCAGCTGCGAAGGTGAGGCGCGCTTGCCCCAGACGGGGTCGGTCAGCACACGCAGGCCGTCGATCTCGATCATCACCGTGGAGTGGCCGAGCCAGGTGGCGCGCAGGCCGGTGTCGGTGGGCTTGAGCCAGGCGTCCAGCGGATTGACCGAGGGCAGGGTGCCGGCGGGCGTGCGGCGGCCTTCGGAGCAGATGAAATCGCCCAGCGATGGCCGCTCGCTGCGGTCACGCAGCCCCGGCTGGATGGGATGGACGTTGCGAAAGCCCTCGCCTGCCTCCGTGGCCAGGTAGCGCGGCGACGCCCGCATGCGTTCAAGACGGAGGCCGRTGGCGCGTTTGCCGAGGGATTTCATGGCAGCAGGTGTTGGGGCAGACCTGCCGAGATGGCGGCGTGGCGCGGGCTTTCAAGGCCATGGGCCGCACGCGCCTTCAGGCATTGGCTGTCGCCGGGCTGCACGCCGCGGCAGGTGCTGGAGCGCTGGGCGTAGATGCTGCAGCCCACTTCCTGGCCCACCTCGCCGCGCAATGCGATGCAGCGCACCGGCCGAGTCTCGGTGCCAGCCATGCAGCGGTGCAGGGAACCAACCGGCCGTGTCAGCGCCACCGGCACGGTGCCGCTCGGCGCGTCGTCGGCCTCGGCCCAGTAGAAGGACACGCGGAACACGGCGCAGCAGGCGCCGCAGCGCTGGCAGTCGAAGTCCTCGTCCATGGGCGGTGTCAGGCTTCAGCGATGGCCGCGATGGACACCTTCAGCCCCGGTACGCGGGCGGGCAGCTTGGCGCCCTGGCGGGCCGGCGGGTCGACCGGGAACCAGCGCAGATATTCCTCGTTCATACCGGCGAAGTCGTCCTCGTCGGCCAGCACGATGGTGACGCTGACTATTCTGTCCATGGCGCTGCCTGCAGCGTCGAGGATAGCGGCGATGTTGGTCAGGCACTGGCGGGTCTGTTCCTGCACCGTCGTGCCGACGAACAGGCCGGTCTCGGGATCTGTCGGCGCCGTGCCGGACACGAAGACCAGCCCCGCCGCCTTGACGGCCTGGCTGTACATCGGGGGCGGCTTGGCGGCCTTGGGGGTGTAGACGATGTCGCGGGGCATGGGAGGTCCTCTTCACGCGGGTTGGTGCTGGGTGCCGGCGCCCATCGTGATGAAAAACATCCGGCTGGGCCGGAGCACCTTGGCCGTATGCCAGACGCCGCGCGGCACGACGACGGCGCCGCGGTCGGTGATGCGCTGGGCGGTGGCAACGCCTTCGGCGGTCTCCATCAGGAATTCGATGTCGCCGTCCAGCAGGTAGACGAACTCCTCGCCGTGGGGATGCATCTCCCAGCTGCCCCAGTCGGCGTCGCAGAGGAACTCCGACACCAGCCAGTCCTTGCCCAGTGCGTCCAGGGCCTCTTGCGGCTGGTTCCAGAACTCGCGGYCGCCCACCTCCTGGTGGATGCCGCCGTTGGCGTCGAGCAGGGCATAGGTTTCATCGGGCAGGAACTTCATCGGGAGGCCTCCTGGCGCTGATTGTGCGGGCCGGTGTGCAACATGCCGCAACCGGGCGGCTTGAAATGTGTGGGGGTGGCGGCATGTGGGACGCATGCCTTCCGTCATCAAGCTCGCTGTCCCCGCCGAACTGCTGTCCCTCGTGCGCCTGGCCCAGTTGCTGCAGGCGCTCGAAGGCCAGGGTCATGCGGCGGACCCTCATCAATACCAACTCCTCGTCCAGAAGCTTGGTGCCGAGTTGCACGAGCACCAGGGCCATCCGACGCTGGCGGGCCTGCTCGACCACTTCCCCGCTGCGGCCGAGGTCTACGAGAACCTGCAGTACGGCCATGCCGGGCTGGTGCGGGCGCCGCTGGAGATGTCGCTGAGTTCCGAGCTCGCAGTGCGCGAGCTGCTGGGCCGCGTCCGCAAGCGCTGATCAGCTCCGTCTCAGCTTGATCTCGAACACGACGCCGTCGGCGACATTGCGCGCCGCGATGCTGCCGCCCATCTTGGCCAGATAGGTCTTGGCAACGAACAGCCCCTGGCCGCGACGCTGGCCGTTCTCCGGCTCGGCATCACTGACGCCGTAGTCGAAGATGCGCGTGAGCTGATCCTCGGCGATCTGCGGGCCCTGGTTGTGGATGTCGATGATGGACAGCTCGCCTTCGATGCGCAGCGCCAGCGTGATGGGCGTGCCGGCCACGCGGTAGCGGTCGGCATTGGTCAGCACATGGGTGATGGCGTCTTCCAGCGGGTACTCGTCGGCCTGTACCCAGACCGGTTCGTTCGGCGCGTAGGTGACGTTGGCGATGCCCGCATAGGCCGCGTTCCCGGCCACCTGGCGCAGGAAGGCGTCCAGGTCCAGCCGGCCCACGGCCAGCGTCGCGGCGGCGAGGGCCTCGCTCGGTGAGGCCTGGCCGTAGAGCACCTTGACGGCCTGCTGCATGCGCTGCACATAGCGCCGGCTCGGATCGGCTTCCGATCCGTGCAGCAGCATCAGCGACTGCAGCGGCGACATGATCTCGTGGCCCACGGCATGCCACTGGTCGTGCTCGCGCTCGGCGCGCAGCTGCTCGCGGCGCAGGCTGTCGCGGGCGTGCTGCAGCAGGTCCGACAAGCTGCCGGCCAGGATGCCCAGCTCGTCGCGGCCGCGCAGGTCGGCCACGTCCAGCGTGCCGAGCTCGAAGCGCTCGGGCGACTGCAGCTGGTGCGACAGCGCGGCGGCGCGTTTCGTCAGCATCGCGACGCGGCGGATCAGGCCCATCTCGATGATGAGCCAGGCCAGGGCAATGGCGGCCAGCATCGCGCCCACGGGCCAGGCCAGGCGGGCAGCGCTGGCGCTCAAAGACCGGTCCAGTCCTTGCAGGTCACCGCTCAGCGTGATGTCGAAGCGGCCCGCCGGTGTCGTCACGCCGTCCCGGGCCTGCAGCGTGCGCGGCGTGGCCGGCGCGGGCAGGTGCTGGATCAGGGCCGTCAGCCAGGGCGACGGCGGTGTGCCGGTCTCGTCGGCGCCCTGCAGCAGCGCGACGACGTTGCTGCCGCGGGTGATCCTCAGCGTCTCGCCGGGCGCCAGCGTGCCGGACAGCCGCGCCAGAGACAGCGGCGCTTGAGCCGCGGCACTGCTGCTGTCGAACAGCACGGTGCCGCCAGGGCCGAGCAGGGCCAGGCGCAGGCCGGTGCGGGACAGGTCCGCCGGCGGCCATTGCGGGCCGCCGGGGCGGAACAGCGCCTCGCGAAAGGCCTCGACCGGCAGGCGGATGGAGACCGTCGTGCGGCGCGGGCAAGGCTCGGCCGTGCTCAGGCAGGGACCCTCGCGCCAGACCCAGCCACGGAAGTCGCGTTGCGGCCGGGCCTTGTGCGGCAGCGTCGCAGTGTTGCCGGCCTCGTTGACCGTGAAGCCGGGCAGCTGGCCGCGCTGGGCGTCCAGCATCTCGACGGGAGCCAGCCAGTACTGCTCGGCGCCGTCGCGCTTCAGGCTGATGCGCACGCGGTGCACGTCGGCCAGCTCCAGCGTGCCGCGCTCACGCGAGACCAGCGGCGGCGCATCCAGTGCCGCCACGAGATAGATGAAGCCGCCCGCATAGGCATTGCTGCCCACTGCCGTGCACAGGCTGGCGCCGCCCGGGTATTGCAGTGCGCAGCCGGCCATCTCAACGGCTCGCTGGGCCTTGGTTGCGTCGTCAAAGTCGATGGCCGCGAAAGGCAGCAGCAGCGGCGCGACCCAGCCGGCCTCGACCTGGGCCGGCTCGGGGTTCATCAGCGCCAGCTGGCCGGAGGGGTGGCGGAGCTGGGCCACGATCTCGGCCAGCGACTTGGCGAAGGTCTGCTCGTAGCGCTGCGCATTGCGCTGCCGCTCCTCGTTCAACAGGGCCAGCGCCAGGGCCAGCGTGGCCAGGGCCAGGGCGATGAAGACGAGGTGGAAGACGATGCGGTTGCGAAAGGCCGCGACGCCGAGGCGCGGCATGTCGGGCAGCGGGAAATCAACCCGGCCGAGCTTCATCCGCCAGGGGTCCAGCGAAAGCCGCGCATCGGGATGTTCTCGATGCCGTCAAACGTCGGGTCCACGTCCCTGAACGCATCGCGGATGGTCGCCACATGCTTGCGCACGTTGTCGCGGTTGCGGCCGCTCTTGACGACGTCGAACAGCTCCTCGTAGCTGACCACCTCGCCGGCGCGCGCGTGCAGGGTCGCGAGGATGCGCTGGGCCGTCAGCGGCAGGTTGATGCGCTGGCCGCGCCACATGGGGGTGCGCTGCTTCAGCGGGTCGAGCTGCAGGCTGCTGTCCTCGGCCTTGGCGATGGCCTTGACAGGTTCCTTCAGCCGAGCCGTGCGCAGGATGTCGAGGAAGGTCTCGATGAACTCGGCCTCGTCGAAGGTCGTCTTCTGCAGATAGTCCCAGGCATCCAGCGCCTTCATGATGCTGCGGTAGATGGCCGCCGGCATGGCCGACACCACCAGCACCGGCGTGCCCAGGCCCTGCTTGTTGATCTCGTTGATCAGCGCCACGCCGGCATTGCGTTCGCGGCCCAGCTCGATGTCGAGCACGACGAGGTCATAGCGCTCGCGCAGCAGGGCCGCTTCGGCGGCGTCGCGGTCGAACCATTGGTCGACGGTCAGCTCGGGGCGGGYGGTGCGAATCCAGCCGGCCAGCTGTTCGCTGGTGGTGGGGTCGTCTTCGATGACGGCGATGCGGGGCATGCGGTGATTATGTGGAGGCCTGCACAGCCGGTCGCGGAAGGATTCTTCCGCTTGGCCGCCATGGCTTAGACGTGGCGGATCCAGCCCTTCAGCACTGCCTGCAGCGCAGGCAGCTTGGCCGTGAAGTCGACTGCAGAGGTGAATTCGACTTGTGCGCGGTCCTTGCCCAGCCACTTCAGCAGGCCGGCGGGATCCGTGATCTGCAGGCCGCCTTCGGGCAACTCGCGGGCCTTGGCGCCCAGGTGCAGGATCAGGCCCAGGCCGGTCTTGCTGCGCAGATGGGTGGTGGCGAAGTAGTCGCTCGTGCGCCAGCTCGGCGCATTCCATTTGATGCCTTCGGCGATGGACGGGTCCACGGCGAGGATGGCCCGGCGCAGTGCCTCGATCTCTGGCTTGAAGGGGTGGTCGAGGGTCGCCATGAACTGGTCCACGGCGGCGGTGGTGTCGGCGGCAGTCAGCTTGGGCATGGCGGGATTCTGGCGAAAAGGCCGGCGCCCGCTGCATGTCGCCTTGGCCTGCGAATGCGCCGCAGAATCTGCAGTTCACTGAACTGCGGCTCGCCTACATGATCACCTGCTATCTGCGCTACGTCATCGATCCCAACAAGACCAAGGAATTCGAGTACTACGGCAAGCTCTGGCTGCCCCTGGTCGCGAAATTCGGCGGCACGCACCATGGCTACTTCCTGCCGTCGGAGGGCGCCAACAACATCGCGCTGGCCTTGTTCTCTTTTCCGTCTCTGGCGGCCTACGAGGACTACCGCAACCGCTCGCTTCAAGACCCGGAATGCCAGGCTGCCTTTGCATATGCGAAGGAAACGCAGTGCTTCCTGAGCTACGAGCGCAGCTTCTTCAGGCCCGTCCTGGCGGGCGATGCCTAGGAATCCCATCCACTGATCGGAGGTGGCGCCGGCTTGGCGCCCGTCCTATGCTCGACGCCCGGCCAGCCTCCCGCGTGACCGGCACGAGCGAAAGGACTGCATATGCTGAACAGCGCTCCCGTCACGACGATGCTGCCCGTGGCCGACATGGCCCGGGCCCGGGCTTTCTACGAAGGCTGTCTGGGCCTGGTGCCCGGCGGCCTGAAGCCGGATGGCAAGTTTGTCTATAGCGTGAGCGGCAGCACGCTGGCCCTCTTCCCCAAGCCGGGCGGCACCAAGGCCGACCACACAGCCATCAGCTTCAAGGTGGACGACATTGCCGCCAGCATCGCCGAGCTGAAGCGGGCGGGCGTCGTCTTCGAGGACTACGACTTCCCGGACTTCAAGACCGTCGACCACGTCTGCGTGCTGGGGTCCGAGAAGGCGGCGTGGTTCAAGGACACGGAGGGCAACTACCTCTGCATCCACGAGGATCTGGCTTAGCCGCCAATCACGCCACAGCCCATGCGTGCACCACCGCCGCCCAGCGGCATCGGATGGTCAGCGTGGTTGTCGCCGCCGGYGTGAACCATCAATGCATGGCCTTTGACATCGGCCAGCTTGAGCCGCGGGCCCAGCACGGGCGACGTGGCGGTGCCGTCGGCACCCACATACAGCGGCGRCAGGTCGCCCAGGTGGCCGTCGCCCCAGGGCTCGCCATGCTTTTTGCTGCCCTGCGGGTCGAGGTGGCCGCCGGCGGCACCGGCCGGCACGACGGCGCCGTTGCTCTCGGCGGGCGCGCAGGAGGGCTTCTCGTGGACATGGAAGCCATGCAGGCCGGGCGGCAGGCCCTTCAGCTGGGGATAGAAGGCCAGGCCATAAGGTGTCTCGACAATGCGGACGGTGCCGAGCGCAGCGCCATCGCCCTGCTTTTCGGCCAGGTTGAGGGTCACGGTGGCTTCGGCGGCCACGGCCAGCGAGCTGGCAAGCAGGCAGGCACCGGCGATGAACAGGCTTTTCATGAGGTCTCCTTGGTAGGTTGCCAAGCGTAGGCACTGGCTCACGGCGTTCGAATGTGACATGTACCGGCTTGACGGTACATGTCGTCTGCATTGAGGGGATGGCCCACGAAGGTGGATGCTGACATGTCCGGAAGATTCCTTCCATGACGTCGGAAGAAACCCACCGCGCGTCGCTCTCGTCCCTTCCCGCATGACTGGGAACCATGGCCGCCATGCATCGAACACCGGTGCACATCGCCCAAGGAGCTCATCACCATGCTGCAACGCCTCAAGACCCTCGCCGCTTCCATCCGCCACGCCTTCAGCCGCGGAGCCAGCCGCGGCCTTGAAGCTGCGCCCACGGCCGCCCGTTCGCTGCGCCGCGCCCTGCCTCCGCTGCTGATCCTGACGGCCGTGACCGGCGCCGGCTATGCCGTCGTCACCCACCCGCCCCTGCAGGCCGTGCCCCACGGCCAGGCCGCGCTGCGCACCAACCAGTTCAGCGGCGGCACCAGTGAGTTCCGCGAAGGCAGCTTCATCCGCATCCCCGGCCTGCACGAGGTGCGCCTGTTCCCGCTGCGCGATCAGAGCTACCACCCTGAAGCCATCGCCAAGGCCCAGGGCTCGGCACCGCTGCAGTCGGTGGAAGGCCTGTCACTGGGCCTGGACATGAATGTGCGCTGGGCCGTGGATGAGAAACGCCTGGCCGAGCTGTCGCGCAAACTGCCCGACAACATCGAGGCCGACGTCATCGCGCCGGCCGTGCAGGCCGTCGTCTACAAGCAGATCGCCAAGCGCACCGTGCGCGAGATCTTTTCCAGCCAGCGCGCCGAGATCGCCGCGGCGCTGGAAGCCGAGCTGCGCGCCAAGCTGGCCAGTGACGGCATCGTGCTCAAGGGCGTGCAGATCGGCTCGGTCGACCTGCCGCCCGACTATCGCCGCGGCATGGACAGCCTGTTGGCCGACAGCCTGGCCAGCGAGCGCATGCGCTACACGCTGGAGATCGCCGACAAGAAGGTCAAGGAGACCGAGCTGACCGCCGCCGCCGACAAGGTGCGCCGCGAGACCGCCGCCGAGGCTGCCGGGCGCGAGCAGATCATTGCTGCCAAGGCCCAGGAAGAGGCCATGAAGCATGTGCTGCCCTTCAAGCAAAAGCAGATCGAGCAGCGCGCTCTCGAGGCGCAAGCCGACAGCGCCGCGCGCATCCAGCAGGCCGAAGGCCAGGCCAAGGCGCGTCGCATCGAGGTCGACGCCGAGGCCTCTGCGCGCCAGAAGCTGGCCGATGCCGAGGCCTACCGCCTGGGCCAGGTGGGCAAGGCCAATGCCAGCCAGATGGCGGCCGAGGGCGCGCTGCTGACCAAGCACCCGCTGCTGGTGCAGAAGGCCATGGTCGACAAGCTGTCGGACAAGGTGCAGGTCATCATTGCCCCGCCTGGTTCGGGCGGCTTCATCGGCAGCGCGCTGCTGGGTGGCACCTCGGCTCAGCCGAGGGCTGCTGAAGCCACCACGGAGAAGGAGTAAGCCATCATGCGTCGCATTGCGCTGATCGTCGTCGCCTCCGCCGTCGCCGCCGTCGTCATGACCAAAGCTGAAGCCGCGCCTTCCGCCGAGCTGCCCGCGTTCCCGCGCGCCGGCCTGGTGGTGCAGGACGCACCTCTGCGCGGTGCGCCGCGCGACACCGCCTCGCTGCAGGCCCAGATGGCGCGCGGCGAGGCGCTGGAGATCCGCGCCGAGCGCGGCGACCACTGGCAGGTCTGGGACTACCGCCGCGAGCGCGGGGGCTGGCTGCGCAAGGGCCAGATCCTTGTGGTGCCGCGTGGCGAGGGCGCCAGCGCCGAGCTGCTGTCGCAACTGCGCCTGGCTCGCCAGCAATGGGGCACCGAGGGCCTGGGGCTGGGCCTGGCCGCGGCCTATGTGCAGCTGGCCACGCCGGCCGAGTTCGCCGGCCCCGGCGGCGCCGAGGCGCTGGAGGCCATGGGCATGTTCGCCGAGCGCATTGCCGACCGTGCCTCACAGCCGGCCGCCAAGCCGACCGAGGGCCAGCTGGCCGCGCAGATGGAGGTGGCAGCGCGCTATGGCCTGAAGTTTGAGTCCTTCGACGTGGAAGAGGGTCGCGTGCAGGTCTGCTACGACGGCGAGGCCTTCCGCCGCCTGCTCGTCACGGCCGCCACGCCCGAGCAGCGCGTGCATGCGGTGCTCGCCCTCACGCGGCCCGACTGCCTGAACCCACGTGCTACGCCGCGCGAGGCCGAGGCGCGTGACCAATGGCGCCAGCAGGTGCTGGTCCAGGTCGATGCGGCCAGCCTGCCCGCCTACTGGAAGAACCGTCTGCTGATGCGCCGCGCCAGCGTTGCCGCCAGCCTGGCCTTTGCCCAGGCCCGCCGTGGCGCCGGTGGCGAAGCCGTGCCGGCTCTGGCCGAGTTCGCCGGCATCACGCCCACCGAGCTGACCGAGGACGACCAGGCCGCCTATGCCGACGCCGCCATGCGCGTGAACGCGGCGCGCTGGCTGGGCACGGCCGCCACGGCACGTGACTTCGGCGCCGTGCAGCTCGCGCTGCAGCCAGGTGCGGACGGAGAGCGCTGCGTGGAGTTGAAGGAGGGCGGCAAGCTGGCTGCGCGCCGCTGCAGCTATGGCCAGATCGCGCTGGCCTCGGCCTCGCTGAACCGCGAGGGCCGTGCTCTGGCCCTGGCCGCCCAGCCGCTGGATGGCTGGCGCGAGCTGTGGGTGTTCCTGAAGGAGCCGGGCAGGAACGGCGGCTGGCGCATCGAGGTCATGCCGCCGGCGCCGGCCCAGCCGGGCCTGGGCGTGGCCGAGTTCGCCGGCTGGGTGCCGGGTGGCGCGCAGATGCTGCTGGCCCGCGAGTTCCGCGCCGAGGGCAAGTACCGCCGCAGCTTCGAGGTCGTGTCGCTCAGCAACCTGGCGACCGAACGCCAGTCCAGCGAGCCGGCATTGATGGGCGCCTTCCAGCGCTGGGCCGACCCCGCCTGGCGGGGCAGCTCGCCGATGCGGCGTTGAGCGAAACCTCGCTGGCGCTTCGGCTGTGGCTCATGACGCCGTTCAACCCAACTGCCAGGAATGAGATTCGACAGGCGCCAGAATGCCGGCCTGTTGCCACGGACTGCGGAACCCGACCATGCCCCAGATGCTGCTCATCGTCGAACCCACGGGCCAGCGCGCCGAACGCGGCCGCGTTGCCGGCGAGGCTGTCTACCAGCGCATGCTGGACTTCACCGCCGAACTCAAGGAGACCGGCCTGCTGCTGGGCACCAACTCCCTGGGCACGGCGGCCAAGCGCTATGCCAAGCGCAGCGGTGACGCCCAGGTCTGGGACGGCCCGTTTGCCGAGGCCAAGGAGATGGTGGGCGGCTATTTCCTGCTCGACACCGAAGACCCCGCCGTTGCCATGGCCTGGGCCGAGCGATGCCCGGCAGCGGAATGGGCCACCGTGGAGATCCGCGGCGTCGGGCCTTGCTACATGTAGGCCTCCCGTTCAGCGCCGCCGCCGTGCCAGTGCCGCCAGGCCGCCGAGCATCAAGGCCCAGGTTCCCGGCTCGGGCACGGCCGCGGTGATGGCATCGAGCTCCACCACGCGTGGCCCGGAAGCGCCGAAGAAGCTGGTGGCCTGTGTGAACTCGGCGCGGAAGTGGCTGGCCGTGACCGGCGCGAAGCTGTCGCCGAGCTGCAGGTGCTGGTCCACGTACAGCGCGAGCGTGTCGACGCTGGACACGGCCACCCAGGCGCCGCCGATCTCGGCCGACAACGTGAAATGCGCGAAGGACCGCGCGCCGTTGCCCCCGTCGGCGGCGGCCTCCAGCTGCCAGCCGAGCAGCGTGATGGGCGCGGGCGTCGCCCATTCGATGACGTGCACGGTGCCGGTGGGCAGCAGGTCGGGAAATATGGTGTTGAAACGCTCGCCCGAAAACGGGCTGTTCTCGCCCGCGTCGCCGCCGAACATGCCCGGCCCGTTGCCCGGCAGCGCCGGGTTGGCGATGAACTGCGTGACCGCGCTGCCCTGGCTGACGTCCCAGGCGTCGGTGGCGGAGGCCGCGCTCGCGGCCTGCGTCAGGCCCGCGGCGAGCAGGCTGGCGATCAACGTGCCCCGGGCGAGACTGCGCAGACTGCGACGAGGAAGATATTGGCTCATGTGACGCTCCGATCGGAAAAGACAAATTCAGTGTCGTCAGCCACCGTCCGGCACCGTCTCGGTGGCAGCGCGCCGCCGAGCGGGCGACGGTGGAGATGCCCCGGCATCGGCCCCTGTTACGCCCGGGCGGTTGCGCGGCGCCGGTGCAAGGCGAGCAGCATGCCGAGCCCGCCGAGCATGGCCGCCCAGGCCGCCGGCTCGGGCACGGCGGCGATGCGCAGGCTCAAGTCCACCGTGTCGCCGTTGAAGGCCCCGTCGGCGCCGAAGCCGACGGCGAAGTCCAGGTGGTCGCCAGCGGCGAGCACGAGGGTCTGCGAGAACGACGACCCGGGGTGGAACGCGTCGAGCGCGACGGCGTGCAGCGCCAGCTGGTTCCTCAACACGTGGACGTCGGTCACGCCGACGTCGTCGCGCGTGAAGGTGGCCTCGACGCGGAAGCTGCCCGCCTGCGGTGCCGTCCATCGCACGATGCTGAGCCGGCCGTCGTTGCCCGGGTGCAGGCCCAGCTCGCCGGGCAGGACGGCGCCGCTGCCGTAGTCGATGGCGGCGGCGGTGCCGTTGTGGAACACCAGCGGGTACATGCCGGGAAAGGTGAGCCCGCCGGCATTCCAGCTGCTGGCGCCGTAGAACACCGTGCCGGGCGTGCCATAGGCCTCGAAACTGCCGCCCAGCGTCGCCGTCGAGCCATAGGCCCACGGCCCCGTGGGGTTGGCCGCGCTGGAGAAGTCGGCCGCGGCGTCGAACACCTGGGCCGAGGCCAGCAGCGGCGCCACTGCCAGTGCAGCGAAGGCCACGGCGCGAGGAAGACGGGTGCAGCGCAGGGAGAAGGGGTTCATCGCAGTGGCCGGATCGTGGAGGTGCCACCAATGTGCCGGGTCACCGTCTCCGCTCCGTCTCCACGGCGCAGGCGGCCTAGGTAATTTCCCTAGGCGTGTCGATTCGGGCCCATCTGCATCGTCGTGCAAGTGAAGGCCGCGAAAGCCGCCGCCTCGTCACCAGGAGACCTGCCATGCGATTCATGATCCAAGTCCGCGCCCGAGCCACCAGCGAGCGCGGAGACCCGCCCGGCCCCGAATACGCCAAGCTGTTCGAGGAGATGGGCGCCTTCCACGAGGAGATGGCGCGCGCCGGCGTGCTGCTCGACGGTGCCGGCCTGCGGCCCAGCCGCGACGGCTGGCGCCAGCGCTACGGCAAGGACGGCAGCCGCACCATCATCGACGGCCCCTTCGCCGAGACCAAGGAGCTGATCGCCGGCTACACGCTGATCCAGGTGCGCTCCGTCGAGGAGGCCCGGGCCTGGGCCAGCCGCTTCCCGCAGCCCTTCCTGAGCGAGGACTGCGAGATCGAGGTGCGGCGGCTCTATGAAGACGCCGATTTCGCCCCCGGCGGCGATATGGCCATCCGTGCCGAATGAGGAGCGCACCATGAGCAACCTCACCATCATCTTCATCTGCCTGGGTGTCGCCCTGTTGCTGCTGCTGGCCTATGCCGCCACCCGGCCCGACGTTTTCCGGGTCGAGCGCCACGTGCGCATCGCCGCACCGGCCGACAAGGTCTGGCCCCTGGTCAGCGAGTTGCGCGCCTTCAACCGCTGGAACCCCTATGAGCGCAAGGACCCGCTGATCAAGAGCGCCTACAGCGGCGCCTCGAGCGGCATCGGCTCCCGCTACGACTGGGACAGCAAGGAAGTTGGCAGCGGCAGCCTGGAGATCGTCAGCCAACAGCCCGGCCGCGCCGTGCAGATGAAGCTGGATTTCGTGAAGCCCTTCGAGGCCCACAACCAGGCCGAGTTCGTGCTGCAGCCCACGCCCGACGGCGCCACCGAGGTGCGCTGGGCCATGCACGGCCCCGCCAACTTCATCAGCAAACTGATGGGCGTCTTCATCGACATGGACAAGATGGTGGGCCGCGACTTCGAGGCCGGCCTGCAGAACCTGCGCCAGCTCTCGGAGGCCCAGACGTCATGAGCGCCGCCCGGCCGTCCGAAGGCGCTCAACTCCCGCTTGGCGGGACAGCGCGCAGCGCGAAGGGTGCCCAATGACCGACCTCGACTTCAGCATCGACATTGCCGCCCCGGTCGCGCGGGTCTGGGACTGCATGTTCGACCCCACCGCCTACCGCGACTGGACCCGCGCCTTCGCCGAGGGCTCCTATTTCGAAGGCAGTTGGGCGGCCGGCCGCCGGCTGCGCTTCCTGGACCCGCGCGGCTTTGGCATGGAGGCTGTCGTCGACGAGAACTTGCCGTACGAACGACTGTCACTGCGGCTGGTGGGTGAGAT
>NZ_JBFUMO010000068.1:0-17134 GCF_054049355.1 Roseateles sp. P5_E11
GCTCGTGCATGTGGTGCTGGTGTGCGGTTCAGGGCCTCTTCTTTGGTGACTTTCTTCTGGCCCCGCAGAAGAAAGTTACCCGGCCGCCGGGACGGACTCCCGGCAATGCAACGAGCAGGCACGCTCTCCGCCAAGCAACCAACAACAGCGAGCAGCAGCACCATCAATGCGCCCCCTGCAACTCGGCAGCATCCGTACCCATATAAGCCTCCAGCACCGCCGGATGCTTCGACACCGTCGCGTAATCACCTTCGGCCAGAACAGCGCCACGAGCCAACACCGTGATCCTGTCCGCGATGCTGGCCACCACCTTCATGTTGTGCTCCACCATCAGCACGGTGCGCCCTTCAGCCACGCGCTTGATCAAAGCCGTCACGCGGTCCACGTCCTCGTGCCCCATGCCCTGCGTCGGTTCGTCAAGCAGCATCAACTGCGGCTCCATCGCCATCGTCGTGGCGATCTCCAACGCACGCTTGCGGCCATAAGGCAGGTCGGCGGCCTTCACGGCGGCCATGTCGCGCAGGTCCACCAGCTCCAGCAGCGACAGCACCTTGGCGTCCAGCGTCTTCAGCCCTGTCAGCCCCTTCCAGAAATGAAAGCTCGTGCCGGTGAAGCGCTGCAAGCCGATGCGCACGTTCTCCAGCACCGTGAGATGCGGGAACACGGCGGAGATCTGGAAAGACCGGATGACACCGCGCCGCGCGATCTGCGCCGAGGTCTCGCCAGTGATGTCGGTGCCGGCAAAGACGATGCGCCCACGCGTCGGCGTCAGGAACTTGGTCAGCAAGTTGAAGCAGGTCGTCTTGCCCGCGCCGTTGGGGCCTAGCAGCGCATGAATGTGGCCACGATGCACCTGCAGGTTCACGGCGTCCACGGCCGTGAAGCCTTTGAACTCCTTGGTCAGGTCCTGGGTCTCGAGGATGTATTCGCTCATGGACTTCCGGGTTAGCTGCGCGACTCTAGGCCTTCAAGCATGACGCTGGCTTACGGGCATTCACGGGGTCTGGTCCGCGGAGAGGAAACGCTCGATCAAGCCAATCTGCTCGGGTGTGTTCAAGGCCGGTGCATGGCCGCAGCCGGGGATCAGCGCGACCGCAGCACGCGGGCCGCGCTCGCGCATGGCCTGCGCCGTTTCGGCGGTCAACAGCGTCGAGTCCTCGCCGCGCAGGCAGAGCACGGGCAGGTCGAGCTGGTCCCAGGCCGCCCACAGCTCGTAGTCGTCGGGATGGTGATCGAACTGCTGCACCAGGGCTGGGTCGTAGTGCGTTGTCACGCGGCCATCGGGCAGGCGGCGCAGCGAGGTTTCGGTGAGGTGGCGCCATTGCGTGTCGGACAGATCACCAAAGCTCGCGTAGATCTCTCTGAAATAGACCTCCAGCTCAGTCACCGTTGCAAAGCTGGGCGGCTGCCCGGCGTAGGCCTTGATGCGTGTCAGCGCCGAGGCTGCCAGCTCGGGGCCGTTGTCGTTCAGCACAAGGCGCTTGATGCGGCCGCGCAGCTGGGTGGCTGCGCCGAGCGTGCCGATGGCGCCACCCATGGACGTGCCCACCCAATGCACCTTCTGCAAGCCCAACTGATCCAGCAGCGCTTCGGCTTGTTCGACATAGAACTCCAGGCAGTATTCGCGGGCCGGGTCCACCGCCCATTGCGAAAGACCACGACCCAGGGTGTCGGGGCAAACGACGTGCCAGCGGGCGCTCAGGGCGGCGGCGAGGTCGTCGAAGTCGCGACTGCTGCGCGCGAGGCCGTGCCAGGCAACGACGGTGTGCGAGCTTGCGTCACCCCACTCGGTGACGTGCATCTCGCGACCCAGGCAGTTGACGTAGCGCGATCTCATTTTTTGGCTCTCCCATGCGTCCACGCCGCCAGCCGCAGCCGCCCGACGATGCCGCCGGGGAAGTGGTAGACGGCCAGTACGAAGAGCAGGCCCAGCCACAGCAGCCAGCGGTCGGGCGAAATCAGCGTGCTGAAGACCGGCACGCCGTCGACCAGCGAGCCTGCTGCCTTCAGCAGCGCCTGCAGATAGTTCTGCGCGACGATGAAGAGCACGCTGCCAATGACGGCACCGTAGACCGTGCCCATGCCGCCGATGACGACGATGAGCAGCAGGTCCAGCATGATCTCCATGCTCATGGCCGTCTCGGGGCCGGTGTAGCGCAGCCACAGCGCCAGCAACGCGCCGCCGCAGCAGGCCAGCAGCGCGGCGATGACGTTGGCGCCGGTGCGGTAGACGACCGTGCGGTAGCCGATCGCCTCGGCGCGGAACTCGTTCTCGCGGATGGCCTGCAGCACGCGGCCGAAGGGCGAATTGACGATGCGCAGCAGCAGCGCGATCAACAGCGTCACCGCGACAAAGAGAACGTAGTAGGTCAGCAGTCGGCCGTCGAGCATGATGCCCAGCACGGGCTCTTCCATGAACTCGGTCGAGGGCCGCAGCGCTGAAGGCAGTTGGAAGTTCAGGCCGTCCTCGCCGCCGGTGAAGTCGCTCAGCTGCGAGGCCAGCGTCATGAAGGCCGAGGCGACGGCCAGCGTGATCATGGCGAAGAAGATGGCCTTCACGCGCAGGCTGGCCAGGCCCATCGCCAACGCCAGCACGGCGCTCAGCGCCAGCGCCGCGACGAAGCCGATGCCCAGCGACGTCCAGTCCGACCCCAACCGCGTCGACGCGATGGCGATGCCATAGGCGCCGATGCCGACGAACATCGTGTGCGCGAAGCTGACGATGCCGGTGTAACCCAGCAGCRGGTCGTAGCTGGCGACAAGCAGGACAAAGACGAGGATCTTGGCTGCAACGTTGAGCGCCTGCGTGCCGGGGAAGATGAAGGGTGCACCGAGCAGGCCGACGAAGCAGGCGATCAACAGCGCGCCGAGGATGCGGCTGCGCGGCAGGTCGTGTGAAAGCAGAGAACGAAAAACGGATGTCATCGGAAACCCCTCGCTTCGTTGCACGTGATCAACGATGCGAACGCCGAATGAAAAACCAAGCGACTGCCGTGGAACTGGCTTCGCCAGGTCACTGGCAGTGCCTCCTTGAGGGGGAGCGCGAAGCGCAACGGGGGTGGGCTCATTTCGCCCCCACCGGGTAGAGGCCTTGCGGGCGCCACAGCAGGATGGCGACCATCAGCCCGATGTTGGAGAACAGCGCCGCCTTGGGCGCAATGAAGCCGGCGTAGTTAGCGACGAGGCCCACCAGCAGCGCGCCGACCAGGCAACCCACCGTCGAGCCGAGGCCGCCGATGATGATGACGATGAACAGCAGCAGGTTGACCTGCGCGCCGATCTGCGGCGTGACGCCCTGCTGCACCAGGCCCCACAGCACGCCGCCCAGGCCCGCGAGCGCGGAGCCGGCGACGAACACGCCGACGAAGAGGCGTTTGATGCGATAGCCCAGCGCTTCGACCATCTCGCGGTCCTGCACACCGGCGCGGATCAGCAGGCCGATCTTGGTGCGGTTCAGCACGAGCAGCAGCGCGATGAGGACTGCCAGGCCGATGAGCATGGACAGCACGCGGAACTTCTCGACCGCCACATCACCGAACAGGAAGATGCCGCGCAGTGCGTCGGGCATGGGCAGCGGGATCAGCTGGGCGCCCCAGGTCGCCTTGATCAGCTCCTCGCCAATGATCATGCCGCCCATGGTGATGAGGATCTGCTTCAGGTGCTGGCCGTAAACGGGTCTGACCAATACGCGCTCAAACACCACGCCCACGGCAGCGGCGATGGCCATGCCGGCGAGGCAGGCGGCGGCGAGTGCGGCGAGGTTGCTTGCCACATCCGGTGAAGTGGCCCAAGGGGCGAGAGCTGCCAACACCGTGGTCGCCGTGAAGGCACCGAGGGCGATGAAGACGCCGTGGCCGAAGTTGAGGACGTCCATCAGGCCGAAGACCAGGGTCAGGCCGGAAGCGATGACGAAGATGATGAGGCCCATGGCGATGCCGGCCAGGGTCAGGTTGAGCCAGGTGCTGGGGCTGCCGGTGAGGGGGAGGGCGAGCAGCATGATGGCTGCCAGCAAGGCGAGTGGTCGTGGGTCGAGTTTCATGGGCTCGCGCGATGGGTTGGGTTGGCGCTGAGGCCCATGCCGGGAGTTCGCCCCGGCGGGCGACCTTCTTTTTGAGCGACCAAAAAGAAGGCAAAAAGTCGCCCCCGATCCGCCCGGCCCTTAGCTTCGCAGCGGGCTGCCCTGTGCTGCTCAGGCCTTGAGGGCCCGCGCAAAACTCGCGCCGCTACGCTCTGCTCAAACAGTTGCGCGGAATCAGTTCTTGAAGCGAGCTGCGCTCGCGCCCTCAATCCCTTGCGCTGCTCGGCGGGCTCAGAGGGGGGGTGATTGAACAGCCCGGTGGCGTCGGGCTTTCGGGTTTGGCTGTTGSGGYTGTTCGGAGCCTCCCCTTCTAAACCGCCGAGAAGCGCAGRAGCCCGGGGCGCGAGCGCAGCGAGCCTCAAGCTCTGACTTCGCGCCCCTTTGTCTGAACGCAGCGTAGCGAAGTGAGTTGGGCGCGGCCCCGGGCTGCGAGCATCGCAGGGGACCCCGACAGGGGCGGTTTTGCAGGGGAGAGCTTTTTGCCTACTTTTTGGCGGCGCAAAAAGTAGGTCGGCCGCCGGGACGAAATCCCGGCTGGGCGTGGGCGTCAACCAGAAGGTGGATCTCACTGATGCGCCCCCAACGACAACCCGAGAAGCCTCTGCTGCAACCCAGCGTCCTCGATCAACTCACGCATCGCACCACGATGCACGATCTTTCCGTCATCCATGACGGCAACCGAATCGCCCAACTCAGCCGCCACCCGAAAGTTCTGCTCCACCAGCAACACTGTCGTCTGCGAGGTCTTCTTGAGCTCGCGCAGCGCCGTGATGAGGTTCTGCACGATGGCCGGTGCCAGCCCCTTGCTGGGCTCGTCGATGACGAGCAACTCGCGCGGCTCGATCATGGCGCGGGCAATCGCCAGCATCTGCTTCTGCCCACCCGACAACTTGCCCGCCGGGTGCTGCCAGAACGTCTTCAGCGCCGGGAACAAGCCAAACAGCCAGTCCAGCCGCTGAGCATCCAAATCCGCCAACCGCTTGGCCGAGCGGGCCGCCAGCAGCAGGTTCTCCGCCACGCTCAGCTCGCCAAAGATGCCCATGGTCTCCGGCACGTAGGCGACGCCGCGCGACGCAATGTCCGGCGTCGCCAGCTTGGTGATGTCCTCGCCCTTGAAGTGCACCGAGCCCGCGCTCGCCGTCCACAGCCCCATCAAGGTCCGCAGCGTGCTCGTCTTGCCGGCGCCATTGCGGCCTAACAGCATCGTGACTTGACCAGCCGGCACGGCAAGATCCACGCCATGCAGGATGTGATACGCCCCGACGTGGGTATGAACCCCGCGCAACTCCAGAAGGTTCATGCCGCCACCCCCAGATAAGCCTCTTGCACGATGGGCGAGGCAATCACCGTGGCCGGGTCACCATCGGCCACCAGCTTGCCCTGGTGCAGCACGATGATGCGGTCCGCCAGCTCGCGCACGACGTCCATCTTGTGCTCCACCAGCAGCAGCGTGTGCTTCTTCTCCGCCTTCAGTGCGCGGATCAGGTCCAGCACCACAGGCACCTCGTCCACGCTCATGCCGGCGGTCGGTTCGTCGAAGAGATAGACCTTGGGATCCAGCGCGATCAGCATGGCCACTTCCAGCTTGCGCTGGTCGCCATGCGGCAGGCTGGCCGCCAGGTCGTCGGCGCGTGCCCCCAGCCGCACACGATCGAGGATGGCGCGCGCCTCGGCTATCAGCTCCTTGTGCGACAGCCACACCGACAGCATGTGCAAGCCTTTGCCATGTCGCGCCTGCACAGCCAGGCGCACGTTCTCCAGCACGGTCAAGTGCGCGAACAGCTGTGTCAGCTGGAACGCCCGGCCCAGGCCACGGCGCGTGCGCACCGGCGCCGGCAGCTTGGTCACGTTCTCGCCATCCAGCCAGACCTCGCCACTGCTCGCGGGCAGCTGACCCGAGATCAGATTGAAGTAGGTCGTCTTGCCCGCACCGTTCGGTCCGACGATGGCCGTCAATGTGCCGGGCTGGAAGGCGCACGACACGCCGTCGACGGCCACGTGGCCACCGAAGCGGATCGTCAGGTTCTTGGTTTCGAGCACAGGCCGTCCGCGTTCAACGCTTGTTGCGGATGGGCACGGCCATTTCTTCGGGTTTGATTTCCCTGACCAGCTCCGGCACGCCCCACGGGAACGCCGGGTCCACCTTGATCTTGAAGTGATACATCGACTGCATCGCCTGGTGGTCTTCGGCGCGGAAGGTCATCTTGCCCTTGGGCGTCTCGAAGCTCATGCCTTCCATCGTCTTGATGAGCTTGTTGGTCGCCGTGTCGCCGCCCGTCTTCTTCAGCGCTTCCACCAGCGCAATTGCCGCGCTCATGCCGCCGGCCGTGAAGAAGTCGGGCGGGTTCTTGAACTGCTTGTAGTGGTTGGCCACCAGCCATTCGTTGACCGGGTTCTTCGGGATGCCGAAGTAGTAGTACGTCGCGCCTTCCATGCCGGGGAACTGCTTGTAGGCGGTCATGGCCGGCAGGATGTTGCCGCCCGAGCCCACGCCAATGCCGTAGCGCTTTTGCAGGTCCAGCGCTGCCAGCGCGCCGAAGGGCGGCGTGGCGCCGGCCCACACGACGGCAATGACCTTGGGGCCTTGCTTGTCCTTCAGTGCGTCCACCAGGCGCTGGATACCGGCGGTGAAGTCGGTCGTCGCCGTGGGCAGGTATTCCTCGTGGACGATCTTGGCCTTCTTCAGCGCTTCCTTGTAGGCCTTCACGGCGTCGCGGCCGAAGGCGTAGTCCTGGGCCAGGATGCCGATGTTGAGACCCTGGATGTCCGAGGCGACGGCGTTGCCGATGGCGTCTTGCGACGAGTTGCGGCCGGTACGGAAGATGTACTTGTTCCACTTGTCGCCGGTGATGGAGTCGGCCACGGCCGGCTCCACCAGCAGGATCTTCTTGTATTCCTCGGCGACGGGCAGCATGGCCAGGGCCACGCCGCTGGACGAGGGCCCGACGGCGATGTCGGCCTTGTCGTCGCCATAGGCCGCGGCCAGCAGGCTCTTGCCCACGTCGGGCTTGCCCTGGTCGTCCTTCTCAATGACGACGAGCTTCTTGCCTGCGACGGTCATGGTGCCGCCGGTGGCGTAGTCCAGGCCCATCATGAAGCCGGTCTGCGTCTGCTTGCCGTAGGCCTCGAGCGGGCCGGTCTTGCTGTAGACGTGGGCGATGCGAATCTCGTTGCCGGCCGCGAGAGTGATGCCGGGCAGGGCGACCGCGAGGGTGGCGGCGGCGAGGGCAAAGCGGCGCGTGGTGTGACGCATGGGGCTTGTCTCCTGAAGTGCGGGTCTGCTCTGTCGGCAGACGGTGTCTTCCCTTTTTGCAAGGGCCGTGCCCGGCGGGGAAGGGGCGCCGGAGCGGTTTTCTCTTCGGGTTGCTACCAGGTTTGGGGTCGAAACCGCCAAGTTGAGTGTCCAGGATTTGGACGTCGCCTGAGATTCAGACTCTTCAGATCGAGCGTCAGAGGCTGGACAGGTCCACCTCGAATCGCTGCTTGTCGCGTCGCGTGGAATTCGCTGGCAACCCAAGCACGCTGTTGGCCCAGGCAATCAGCTGCGGTATGACCGTGGTTTCGAGGCGCTCGCGGGTCTCACGCGCACGAGCCGCGGGAACGATGCCGGCCGAGACGTGGAACCGTTCGTGAGCCACATTCGGATTCGGCAGCACGAAACGTGCAATGACGAAGCTGTTGGAGCTGGTGTGCCAGAGCGAGGTTTCGGTGCGAATTCCCGCGGCTTCGAACGCGCGTTCGAGCTGGCTGGAGCGAAGCACGAAGCTGTAGCCCTTCGGAAGCGGATCCTTGTGGATGTGCATGGCCGGGTCCGCGAAGCGCCTGTGTCAGGCCTCCTTACCTTCCAGCTCCGGCCACCTCGCCAGCCTTTCGTACAGCGACGCCCGCGAGATCTGCAGCAGCCGGGCCGCCGCCATGCGGTTGCCGCCAGTGGCCTGCAGCGCGCGGGCGATGGCGTCGCGTTCCAGGGCTTCGATCAGCTCGGGCAGAGGCGCAACGGCCTGGRCCGTGGTCATGACCGGGGCGGCGGGCTGAGGTACCGGCGCGGGCACGGAGGTCGGCAACGCCGAGCCGCCCTGGAAAGTGGCCGCCGTCAGCTGCATGTCGTCGCTCATGAGGCTGACCTGCTCCAGCGTGTTGCGCAGCTCGCGGATGTTGCCGGGCCAGGCTTGCTGCATCAGCCACTCGATGGCATCGGGGCTCAGCAGCTTTTGCGGCATGCCGCTGCGGCGGGCGATGTCTTCGCCCAGGGCCTCGGCCAGCGCCTCGATGTCGTCCAGGCGCTCGCGCAGCGCCGGCACGCGGATGGGCAGCACGTTGAGGCGGTAGTACAGGTCGGCGCGGAACTGGCCGGTGGCGACCATGCTTGCCAGGTCGCGGCTGGTGGCGGCAATCACGCGCACATCCACACGCAGCACGGTGTTGGACCCCAGCGGCTCGACCTCCTGCTCCTGCAGCACGCGCAGGAGCTTGCTTTGCAACGCCAGCGGCATGTCGCCGATCTCGTCGAGGAACAGCGTGCCGCCATCCGCCAGCTTGAACTTGCCGTCGCGGCCCTTGCGGTCGGCGCCGGTGTAGGCACCGGGCGCGACGCCGAAGAACTCGGCCTCCAGCAGCGTCTCGGGCACGGCGGCGATGTTGACGCCCACCAGCGGCCGGTGCGCGCGGCGCGACGCCGAGTGGATGGCGTGGGCCATCAGCTCCTTGCCGGTGCCGGTCTCGCCGAGCAGCAGCACCGTCGAGTCGGTCTGCGCCACGCGGCGGGCCTGGCGCTTGACCTCCAGCGCCGCGGGGCTGGTGCCGATGAAGCTGGCAATCGTGTACTTGGGCCGGCGCTGCGCGGCGAGCTGGCGGCGCGTGTCCTCCAGTTCCTGCTCCATCCGCGCGAACTTCTGGATCAGCGGCTGCATGGTCGTCTCGGGGTGATCCAGCAGCACCAGGCCCAGCGCGCCGATGACCTCGCCGGCGTCGTTGCGCAGCGGCAGGCGGCTGACGAGGAAGGTGCCGGCCTTGTTGGTCAGCAGATCCACCAGCACCGGTTTTCCGGTCTCCAGCACCTGCAGCATCTGCGTGTTGGGGACCACGTCCTCCACGCGCTTGCCGACGAACTCATGCTCGTCGGTGAACCCCAGCGCCGGCAGGAAGCGCTTGTAGCCGTCGCTGATCCAGACGACCCGGTGGTTGCGGTCGACGACCATCATCCCTTCGGTCGACCGGGCCAGCACGTCGAACATCGACTGGGCGGCCAGGCGCAACAGCCCGTCGACGTCCTGGGGGATGTCGAGGGGAGTGGCTGAGGGTGGGCTCAACGGCATGGCGACGGGCAATGTAACGCGGCCGTCAACCGCAGGTCGCCAATGCTGCGCCCCCCGCATCCGAGGTTGTCGAACAATTTGACACACTGTGAAGATGCATACCGAAATACTTGAGCAAGTTAATGATTCTTATAGGGTTTTCTGTCTTGGCTCGATGCTTGCAAGCGCACCCATTGCCGATGTGGCTTTTACAAATAGATGGGGTGGGGGTATGACCAAGTTCATGAAATTCGTTGCTGCAGCTTCGCTGCTGGCTTCTTCGCTGTTCGCCGCCCCTGCGGCATTCGCGGGCTGGGTGATCACGCAAGGTTGCGGAGGTTGCGGACCGACGACGACGGTCGAGTTCTTCATCGTCGGCGATACGGGTGCCGGTCCCTTCGCCGGCCCTGGCCTTTCGACTCTGCCGGCGGGCTGGGTGGCGAATCTGGTCAATCCGAACTACGTGATCGCAAGCGGCCCGTCCGTCAATTTGTCGGGCTGGACCGAAAACTACCTGGGCAATATCGCCGACTCCGTCGAGGTCGACCTGTTCTTCTGGGCCGGCGCGCCCCTGCAGTCGACCATCTCCTTCGCGGCCAACTACACCCGCACCGGTGGTGGCTTGAGCCTGCACTGCCAGAGCTTCGGCGCTGGCTGCAACACGATGGACGATCCCACGGGCGTCAACTACAACCGCAGCGGCGTCCTGCCGGAGCCCGCAACGCTGGCGTTGGTGGGGATGAGCCTGCTGGGTCTGGCGAGCTCGCGCCGCCGTCGCGCCTGAGGAGCCGATCCCGCGCTGACGATCAACCCGCCGTGAGGCGGGTTTTTTCATGCAGGCGCCCGGTGATGCGCGGGGGGCCGACAGCATCAGATGGGCCGCGGGGGCCCTTCTGAATCAGAACTTGAACGTCCCGCCAATCGTGAACGTGCGTGGCGGGCCGTAGTAGGCGTTCAGCACGCTGAGCGCGGCGATGTTGTAGCCGTCGGTCTTGTAGGCCTTGTTGGTCAGGTTGCTGCCTTGCAGGAAGAAGCTCAGCTTGGCGTCCTTCTCCCAGATCAGGCCGGCGTTGACCAGCGTGTAGGCATCCTGGGCCAGCGCTTCGGACAGGTCGGTCGTCGGGTAGACCTTGCTGCGGTGGGTGACGCCCAGCCGCGAGCGCAGCGTGCCCATGGCCAGCTTTGCGTTGTGCTCGATGTTCAGGCCCGCTTGGTATTTGGGCGTGTTGGTGAACTTCTTCTGGTCGGCCACGTTGACGCCGCGGTCGATGTATTCGTCGTACTTGGCGTCCAGCGTGGCCAGGTTGCCGCTGATGCGCCAGGCGGGGGTCGGCATCCACAGGAACTCGACCTCGGCGCCCTGCACGGTCGCCTTGCCGGCATTGGTGAAGTCGCCGAAGAAGCCGGGCTGGCCGTTGGCCTGGGTGTAGCTCGTGAACACCGAGAGCTGCACGTTCTTGTACTTGTTGTGGAACAGGGCCGTGTTCAGCTCCAGGCGGCCGCCGTCCAGGATCATCTTGGCGCCCAGTTCCAGCGAGTCGAGCTTCTCGTCGGCGAAGGGCCTGCCCGAAGACGGGAACGCCACGGTGTTGGCGCGGATGTTGTAGCCGCCGCTCTTGAAGCCGCGCGAGGCTGTCGTGTAGAGCTTGATCTCCTTGCTGGCCCTGTATTCAAGGGACAGGCGCGGTGAGGTGTTGCTGACCGAGAGGCTCTTGTCGAAATTGGCCGGCACGGCGATGGGCGTGCCGCTGAACTGATCGTTGGCGAAGGCCTGGTTCAGCACGACGGCGCGCTTGTCCTCCTTGGTGTAGCGCAGTCCCGTGCTGACGCTGAAGGCCGGGCTCAGGCGCCAGCTCCAGTCGCCGAAGACGGCCTTGCCCTCGGTGTAGACCAGGCCGTTGGTCGTACCGAATGAGAGGTTGAAGAAATTGTTGCGCACCGTGCCGCCGGCGCGTCCGTCGAAGTAGTAGACACCGACAACGCCCGAGCTGTTCTGGCCTTCGTAGATGGCCTGCAGCTCATGGCTCTGCGAGCTGTCGTGGTACTCGGCGCGCACGTCGGCTGTTCTGTTGGGCAGGCCGTCGAAGTCGATGGAGGTGCTGGTGTCAGAAGCGCGATGCGCCAGGATGTACTTCAGGCTCCAGGCCTCGCTGGCGCCCCAGTTCAACGTCAGTGATTCGCCCTCGCTGCTGGTGCCGTTGGCATTGGGCATGCCTGTCGCGATGTCGTAGCGGCCCGGGGTGGGCGGTGTCTTGGCGGGGTCGAAGGCGCTGACGTTCAGGCGCTGGAAGCCGCGCATGTGCGAGTCGTCGCGTGTGCGGTCCACCGAAACCTGGGCGTTGAAGCTCGAGCCGGTCGGGAACCACCCGGCCGAGATGCGGCCGCTCGTCGTGTTCTGGTCGCTGACCGGGCTGCCATCGGTCAGGTTCTTGCCGTATCCGTCGCGGTTCAGGCTGGCGCCGGCGACACGGAAACGGATCTGGCCGTCATTGACGGCCGTGCCCACGCCGCCCTTGGCCGTCACCTGGCCATAGCTGCCGACCGCCAGCGTCACCGAGCCCTCGGTCGTCGTGGGGAGCGGCTTGGACACGTACTTCACCGCGCCGCCAATCGTGTTCTTGCCGTACAGCGTGCCCTGCGGGCCGCGCAGCACCTCCACGCGCTGCACGTCGTACACATCCAGCAGCGCGCCCTGCGGCCGGGCGATGTAGACGTCGTCGAAATAGATGCCCACGCCGGGGTCCACACCCCACAGCGGGTCGGCCTGGCCGACGCCGCGGATGAAGGTCGTGATGGTCGTGTTGCTGCCGCGTGCGGCGTAGATGGTCAGGTTGGGCACCTGGCCCTGCAGGTCGCCGAGATCCTTGATGGCCAGCTTGTCGAGTTGGTCGGCGGTCAGCGCCGTGACCGCCACCGGCACGTCCTGCAGCGACTCCTCCCGCTTGCGCGCCGTGACCTTGACGACCTCCAGCGTCGTCACCGCCGGCTCGACTGCGCTTTGTGCGGCTGCCGGCAGAGCGATCGTGGCGCCCAGCGTGGCGAGGATGGCGAAATGCAGCGGCGAGGGCGCCGGCAGGCGTCGGGTCATGGCTTGTCTCCTGGTTGTTGTGTTCGGAACCAGGAGAGAAAGCGCAAAAGCCATGCCCGCGCCAAGTCGGGGCGAGTTACAGGCAAACCCTTGCGAGCTAACCCGCGAATTTGCCGTCCGTGGCGCTGAGGCCGTCCGGATTCCAGTCGTTTGCCGGCGCGGACGGTGTCCAGTTTGCAGACAACGACCCTTGGGGCTGCAAGGGACCAAACCCGCAGCTATCCTGCGCCGCTTGCCCCAAATCCCTCGGAGACGATCCATGCTCAAACGCCTGCTTCCCGCCGCCATCGCCATTGGTTTCAGTGCCACCACAGCCTTCGCCGCCGGCCCGCAGCTCAAGGGCCAGGCGCCGGGCTGGTACCGCATGCAGCTTGGCGATTTCGAGGTCACGGCCCTGTCCGACGGCACGCTGGACCTGCCCGTCGACAAGCTGCTGCAGCAGCCCGTGCCCAACACGGTCAAGGCCCTGCAGCACGCCTACCTCGGCGTGCCGCTGGAGACATCCTTCAACGCCTACCTGATCAACACCGGGGCCAAGATCGTCCTCGTCGATACCGGCGCCGCTGGCCAGTTCGGCCCGACGTTGGGCCGCGTACTGGCCAACCTCAAGGCCGCCGGCTACAGCCCGGAGCAGGTCGACGAAGTGGTCATCACGCATATGCACGGCGACCACATCGGCGGCACTGCCGTCGACGGCAAGGCCAACTTTCCCAACGCGACGCTGCGCGTGGACAAGCGCGACGCCGACTTCTGGCTGTCGGCCGAGCAGGTGGCCAAGGGCGACGGCGCCAAGGCCATCGCCGCCAATGTGAAGGCTTATGCCGACGCGGGCCGCTTCAAGCCCTTCGAGGGCAGCGCTGCGGGTGTGGAGATCGTGCCTGGCGTGAAGGCCTATCCGGCCTATGGCCACACGCCCGGCCACAGCAACTACGTCGCCGAGAGCAAGGGCCAGAAGATGATGTTCTGGGGTGACCTGATGCACGTCGCCGCCGTGCAGTTCCCGGAGCCGGCCGTGACGATGAGCTTCGACTCCGACCCCAAGGCGGCTGCGCCTGCCCGCGAGAAGGCCTATGCCGCGGCGGCCAAGGACGGCTATTACGTGGCCGTGGCGCATGTGTCCTTCCCCGGCATCGGCAAGCTGCGCGCCGATGGCAAGGGCTACGACTGGCTGCCGGTGAACTACTCGGCCAACCGTTGAGCCTGCACCAGCACCGGCGCGCGGGTCAGGTAGTTCTCGCGCCAGCCGGCGGCCCCTCGATCGCGAGCCAGGCCAGCCGCGCCGCATCTCTGGCGGCCAGCGGCTGCTGCAACCCGCCCAACTCCACGCGCTGCGCCGCGTCGGCCAGACGCCGCAGGACTCGATCAGGGCAGGCGCGCGACATGAGCCGCATGGTGCCCCAAATGAAACGGCTTGCGGCCTCAGCGAGGGTGGCGGCGCTTCCCAACGAAGCCCGCCAGCACCAGCAGGCCGGCCGCCATCAGCGCAGGCGACGGCAGCTCGGGCACCGGGGCCGACCAGGCGCTCAGGTAATTGAAGCCCGACGATGACATGACCTGCAGGTCGGCCAGCGCGAGCGGGTTGCCGGCGGCATCGAGGGCCCCTTGGATACCGTTCCAGGCGAAGGTGTGACTGAAGTCGGCGTAGGAGTTTCCCTCGGCATATAGCGCGGCGAAGCCACAACCGCGGCAACTCACGCCACCCTGCGCCGAGGCGCCCACCGAGGCCTCCATGGTCAGCACCGTCGGYACGCCGTTGCCGACCGTCGCCACGAAGCTCCTGAGGCCAGTAGCCACCGCGCTGCGGTCGATCAGGCCGTTGCTGTTGTATTCGCTTTCGCTGCGGCCGTCGGAGAGGTTGCCCAGCGAGACATGCCAGCGCATGTCGGTGACCGTGCCGTAGCCCGACAGGCCCTGGGCGAACTGGCCCATGCTGGAGATGCTGCCGGTGACATTGATCCCGAAGGTCAAGGTCAGCGGTGCGCCGACCGCCAGCCCGGGCACGGAGAAGGTCAGGCCGTCGCTGAAGCTGGCACCGGCGTAAGCGGTGCCGCGGCCGAGGATGCGCGCAAACCAGGCGTCGCCGGGCGACAGGAACAGCCCGTTGCCGGCGCCGGTGGCCTGCAGTTGAATGCCCCCCGCCACCACCTGCGCCCAGCTGCTGGCGCCCCCGCCGGCATCGGCCGTACCCACCTGGGCATGTCTGCCGACGCCGACGCTGGCAGTGGCCGTTCCGCTGGCCCGCGTGTCGCGCTGCTGGTCGCTCGACCCCAGCACGACCGGGGCGAGTTCGTTGACCGAGGCCTGGCCCAGCGCTTGGGCGTTGACCTCGGCGGTGGCGGTGTAGGCGGCCAGGCAGGCCGGTGCGAGTCCGATGCTCAACGTGAGCGCGGCAACCCAGGGCACGACACGGTTCATGAGGGGCTCCAGCCAGGTGAGGAGAAAGCCAGTCTAGCCGCGGCAGCGTCAGCGGAGCGTTATGCGGCGCGGCCGGCGGCCACCCGTTCAGGTACCCAGCAGCTCGCCGATGGGCTGCAGCCCCTCCACCCGGTCGCACACCGCCTTGACGCTGGCCAGGATGGGCACGGCGAGCAGCAGGCCCCACACGCCCCACAGCCAGCCGAAGGCCAGCACGCCGATGAACACGACGACCGCGTTCATGCGGCTGCTGCGGCTGCTCAAGTACGGCATCAGCAGATTGCCCGACAGCGTGTGCACGCCCAGCGCGATGCCCGACACCAGCAGCGCCATGTCCACGTTGCCGAACTGCACGAAGCTCATCAGGCCCGCGCTGGTGGTCAGCACGGCGGCGCCGAGGTAGGGCACGAAGTCCAGCACGAAGGCCACCACGCCCCAGACGGCCGCGTGCTCCAGGCCCACGAGCAGGAAGGCCAGCCAGATGGTCAGGCCCACCACGGCGCTGGTAAACACTTGCACCAGCAGGTAGCGCTGGATCTGCGCACCGATCTCGTCCAGGGTCTGGACCGTCAGGCGCCGTTTGGCGAATGTCGGGCCGGCCAGGTGCACCAGCTTGCGCCGGAAGGTGTCGCCCGACGCCAGCAGGAAGAAGGCGATGAACACCACCACCATCACCGCGCCCACCGAGGCCAGCAGGCCCAGTGTGCCGGTCCAGAGATAGTCATGCAGGTTGAAACGCGGCCGCTCGACGACGACGCGTGTGATGCCGCGCGAGCTTGCTGTTGCCGGTCCCGGCGCGCCGGCCTCGGCCGCCTGCTCCAGCTGGGTGGCCGCCTTCTGCATCTGGACCAGGGCACTGCTCGATCCGGGCCGGTGGGCCGCCACGGCCGCGCGCACTTTCTCGGTGGCTGCGGGCAGTGATTCGAGCAGCTTGCCGGCGTCGTCGGAGAGCGCATAGCCCGTCCAACCAACAGCGCCCACCAGGCTCAGCAGCAGCATGGCTGCGGCCACCGCGCGCGGCAGCCGCAGCCGCTGGAGCTGTTCGACCACCGGCGCCAGTGCATAGCTCAACATCAGGCCGAGCAGCAACGGCACGAAGACCGCAGCGGCCACATGCAGGGTGAACAGCACGGCCACCAGCGCCAGCAGCGCCAGCGAGAAGCTGCGCACGTCCACCGGCATGTGCAGGCGCAACGGTTCGCTGGTGGGCGGTGCAGGGTCGGTGCTGTTGGGAAGGGCGCTCATGACGGAGCAGCGTACGCGCTGTTACACCCACCCGTGCTCGCTCTTGCACGCTTCACGGCGCCGTCCGACACGGGGGCGTTGTGGCGGCCGACAAGGCGTTGCGGCGCTGGTGGCCGACCCTGTGACATGCGCCTTTTTACCCAACAGTTTGCGCGCCAGACCGCCCGCGTGCTGCACAACCCCTGGGGCTTCGCCTGGCAGACGCTCAAATCCTTCCGCGCCAACCAGGGCCTGCTGCTGGCCGGTGCGGTGGCCTATTACGCGCTGCTGTCCATCGTGCCGCTGATGATCCTCAGCGTCATCGCGCTGTCGCACTGGGTCGACCCCGCGCGGCTGCTGCAGACGGTGGGCCGCTACCTGGAATGGCTGGTGCCGGGGCAGTCGGCCGCCGTGGTGGCCGAGCTGGCGCGCTTCCTGGCCCACCGCGAGGTGATGGGCTGGGTGCTGCTGGTCAGCATGCTGTTCTTCAGCTCGCTGGCCTTCTCCGTGCTGGAGAGCGCAATGTCGGCCATCTTTCATCACCGGCGCAAGCTCAACCAGCGGCATTTCCTGATCTCGGCGCTGATCCCCTATGTCTATATCCTCTGCCTGAGCGTGGGCCTGCTGCTGGTGACGCTAGTGGCCGGCCGCTTCCAGGCCCTGGGTCAGCGCGAGGTGGAGCTCCTGGGCTTCAGCTGGTCGCTGGACGGGGTGTCCGGCGTCATGCTTTATCTGCTGGGGTTTGCCGGCGAGGTTTTCGTGCTGGCCTCGGTCTACATGGTCATGCCGGGCGGGCGGCCGTCGCTGCCGTTGGCGCTGATCGGTGCACTGGCCGCCGCCCTGCTGTGGGAGCTGTCGCGCCATGTGCTGGTCTGGTACTTCGGCACGCTGTCGCAGATCGGCACCGTCTACGGCTCCCTGACCACGGCCATCGCCGTGCTGTTGAGCCTGGAGGTCGCGGCCACGCTGCTGCTGTATGGAGCCCAGGTCATTGCGGAGTTCGAGCGGCTGGGCGAGACCTGATCATCCTTGCGA
>NZ_JBFUMO010000069.1:0-17057 GCF_054049355.1 Roseateles sp. P5_E11
GCCGTGCACGTAGCGATCGAACAAGGCCCAGGCCTGGGTCGGAATGGCTTCCTTATGCATGCATTGACTCCTTGGATGCCGGCCAACTGTAGGCGTACCAAAACCGCCTGACACCACCACGAAGTGCATAACGATATGGCGAATGGTTCGACGACAGAAGTGATCGCTGTTTGCAGAATCGCCTCGCATGAACTTCCAGCAACTCCGTTCCGTCCGCGAAGCCCAGCGCCGCGGCTTCAACCTGACCGAAGTCGCGCAGGCCCTGCACACTTCGCAACCCGGCGTCAGCCGCCAGATCCGCGAGTTGGAAGAGGAGCTCGGCATCGAGCTCTTCGTGCGCGTGGGCAAGCGCCTCACAGGGCTGACCGAGCCGGGCGAGCACGTGCTGCCCGTCATCGAGCGGCTGCTGCTGGAAGCCGAGAACCTCAAGCGCGCGGCCGATGACTTCGCCCAGGCGGGCAGCGGCCGCCTGCGCATCGCAGCCACGCACAGCCAGGCGCGCTACGCGCTGCCGCCCGCCGTGCGCGACTTCCGCGCCCATCACCCCGACGTCAGCCTGCATCTGCAGCAGGGCTCGCCCCAGCAGATCGCCCGCCTGCTGCTCGATGGCGAGGCCGACGTGGGCATCGCCACCGAGGCGCTGGCGCAATACCCTGAACTCGTCGCCCTGCCCTGCTACCGCTGGACGCACTCGGTCGTCGTGCCGCCCGACCACCCGCTGCTCGATGGCCCGCTGACGCTGGCCCGCCTGGCCCAATTTCCTATCGTCACCTACGAGCCCGGCTACACCGGCCGCTCCCACATCGACGAGGCCTTTGCCGCGGCCCAGCTGCAGCCCCACATCGTGCTGAGCGCGATGGATGCCGACGTCATCAAGACCTATGTAGAGCTGGGCCTGGGCGTGGGCATCGTCGCGGCCATCGCCTTCGACGAGGAGCGCGACCGCCATCTGCGTGCCATCGATGCCCGCCATCTGTTCGAGGACAACATGACGCGCCTGGCCGTGCGGCGCAGCGCCTATCTGCGCGACTACATCTACGAGTTCATCCAGACCTTTGCTTCGCCGCTCAAGCGCGAGGTCGTCGATGCGGCCCGCCACGAGCTGCCGACCGTGGCGGCTGAACCCGTGCTGGCCTGGTCGAAAGCCGCATGAGCTTGCGCGCTCTTCTTCTTTGCCCGCTCCTGCCCTGATCCCTAGAGTGAACCGCCTTACCCCTAACTCAAACACCATGCGCCGCCTTCTCACCGCCCTCTCCTTCGCTCTCGCCGCCACCGGCGCCTTTGCGCAGACCTCGCTGCTGAACGTCTCCTACGACCCGACGCGGGAGCTCTACCAGGACTTCAACAAGGCCTTCGCCGCGCAGTGGAAGGCCAAGACCGGCGAGACCGTCAGCGTCAAAGCCTCGCATGGCGGCTCCGGCAAGCAAGCCCGCGCCGTCATCGACGGGCTGGAGGCCGACGTCGTCACGCTGGCCCTGGCCTATGACATCGACGCCATCGCCGACCACAAGCTGCTGCCCCTGGACTGGCAGAAGAAGCTGCCCAACAACGCCAGCCCCTACACGTCGACCATCGTCTTCCTGGTGCGCAAGGGCAATCCGAAGAAGATCAGCAACTGGCCCGACCTGGCCCGCAGCGGCGTCGACGTCATCACCCCCAACCCCAAGACCAGCGGCGGGGCGCGCTGGAACTACCTGGCCGCCTGGGGCTATGCGCTGAAGAACGGCGGCACGCCCGACTCGGCCAAGGACTTCGTCAAGCGCATCTACGCCAACACCAAGGTGCTGGACTCGGGCGCACGCGGCTCGACGACGACGTTTGTCGAGCGCGGCATCGGCGACGTGCTGATCGCCTGGGAGAACGAGGCCTACCTGGCCGTCAAGGAGCTCGGCCCGGACAAGTTCGAGATCGTCACGCCCAGCGTGTCCATCCTGGCCGAGCCGCCGGTGGCCATCGTCGACAAGGTCGTCGACAAGCGCGGCACGCGCAAGCAGGCCGAGGCCTATCTGAACTACCTCTACAGCCCCGAGGGCCAGGAGATCGCGGCCAAGAACTACTACCGCCCGCGTGACGCCAAGGTCGCTGCCAAGTACGCCAAGCAGTTCGGGCCGGTCAAGCTCTTCACCCTCGACGAGTACTTCGGCAACTGGCGCCAGGCCCAGAAGGCCCACTTCGACGATGGCGGTGTGTTCGACCAGATCTACGCRCCGGGTTCGAAGTAAGCGCACCAAGTCGGTCAGAAGCGCATGTGGTCGACCACCTCCGGCGGGTAGTGGCGCAGATAGGCCCGCCGGAGCGCCCCTTCGGCGACGGCCCGCTCGAACATCTGCACCAGCAGCACCAGGTCGGCGGCGTCGAGATTGCGCCTGGCCAGATAGACACCGTTCTCCATCAGCGGCAGGGTCTCCAGCAGCTCGATGCGAAAAGCCGTCTGCGACAGCGGCATCCGTGGCGCCAGGTCCAGGGCACCCTGGCCGGTCACGTGGGGCAGCAGCGTGAAGTCGGCGCGGCCCGCTCGCAACATGCGGCTGAGCGCCTCGATGTCGGGCACGATGTCGGCACGTTTGTCCGCCAGCAATTGGTCGACGAAATCGCCGTAGGCCTGCCCGAAGTAGTAGCCACGCACGAAGATGCCGCGCAGGCTCTTGTCGGCCAACAGCCGACTCAGGTCGGCCGGCACCGGCGCGTGCGTGCGTAGCGTCGCCACGGCCACGCCCTGGCGACTCAAGGGTACGAAGAGATGGGTCTGATCGCGCTCGGGTTTGCGCAATGCCGGCAAATAGAGATCGCCATCCTGCGCCTCGAACACCGTTCGCGCGGCGCGCGCGCGGGGCACGACGCTGAACCGGAACTCGCAGCCAAGCAGCGCGCCGCGCTCGCGCAGCAGTTCCGGCAGCACGCCCTCGACGCGCTCATCTTCGACGAACACCAGCCGTCCCGCTGGCGACACCGGCACGTCAATCGCACGCGAACAACCCGCCTCGGCAGCCGGAGCGAACAACCCGGCTACCGCAAGCACCAGCCCTACCCTGAGCGGAACTCGACGACCGCTTTGCATGCGCAAACAGTAACGGCTGCGTGCGTTGACAGCAAGCCCGGCAAGTCCAGGGCCATGCATCCGCTGCACGCCGGGTGGCCGGTGAGCCGCCCGGCGCTGCCCAACGATGCTCAGCGGCGTCGACGCTGCCAGGTCACCCCGCCCAGTGCGGCCATGCCGGCCAGCAACAGAGCCGACGGCGTTGGCTCCGGCACGGCCGCGGTCGTCAGCGTCACGTCGTCAATGAAGCTGGCCGCCGCAATGTGGCGGGCACCGGTGTCTGGCATGTCTTCGAAATAGCACCGCCTCGACACAAAGGGCGGCAAGGACGCGGTCCAAGACCACAAACCAGCAACATGACGGCAGCCGACAGACACATTAGGGGGGCGGCGCGTCTGCTAGCCTGCCGGGGTCAACGCCGGGCCGCGACCGACCGTTGGCCCGGACTCAGCCCGAAAGGCCCGCCCACCATGACAGCCTTGCCCCGTCTCGCGCTTTGCACCGCCGCATTGCTGGCCGGCTGTGCCGCTGCGCCATTCCAGGCGCCCATGGTGGGCAGCCACAGCGCAGCCGCCGACACGCTGTGGTTGGATCGCTTGAGCTGGGGTGCCAGCAGCGCCGATCTCAGCCAGGTCCGCCGCCAGGGCCGCGAGGTCTGGCTGGAAGCCCAGCTCCAGCCTCGCATCCCGGGCGCACTGCCAGAAGCCGCTCAGGCGCAAATCCAGGCTCTCGCCGTCACCCAGCAGCCGTTGTTGCCCCTGGTGCAGCAGATGGAAGCCCAGCGCAAGGCCGCCGATGCACTGACCGACGACATGGCCAAGGCGGAGGCGCAGAAGAACTACCAGCAGGCCCTGACCAAGCTGGCCCGCGAGGCGTCGACCCGCCAGCTGCTGAATGCCCTGTACTCGCCCAACCAGGTCCAGGAGCAGATGACCTGGTTCTGGTTCAACCATTTCAACGTCCACCAGTACAAGAGCAACCTGCGCGTCATGGTGGGCGACTACGAGCAGGGTCTGCGCGAACGCGCGCTCGGGCGCTTTCGCGACCTGCTCGGCTACACGGCCCACCACCCGGCCATGCTGCGCTACCTCGACAACGAGCAGAACGCCGCCAACCGCATCAACGAGAACTACGCCCGCGAGCTGCTGGAGCTGCACACCCTGGGCGTGGGCGGTGGCTACAGCCAGCGCGACGTGCAGGAGCTGGCCCGCGTGCTGACCGGGCTGGGCGTGAACCTGACCGACAACAAACCCAAGCTCAAGCCCGCGCAGGAGGCGCAATACCGCCGAGACGGGCTGATGGAGTTCAACCCGGCGCGGCACGATTTCGGCGACAAGCAACTGCTCGGCATCGCCGTCAAGGGCCAGGGCGAGGCCGAGCTGGACCAGGTGCTGGACCTGCTGGCCAAACACCCGAGCACGGCCCACTTTGTAGCGCGCAAGCTGGCCCAGTACTTCGTCGCCGACGAGCCGCCGCCGGCGCTGGTGGAGCGCATGGCCGAGCGCTGGCTGCAAAGCGACGGCCGCATCGCCGAGGTGCTGCGTGCCATGGTGGGCTCGCCCGAGTTCGAGGCGTCCCTGGGCCGCAAGTTCAAGGACCCGACGCATTACGTCGTCTCGGCCGTGCGCCTGGCTTATGCCGACAAGGTGGTGCTGAACACCGGCCCAATGATCGGCTGGCTCTACCGCCTCGGCCAGGCGCCCTACAACCGCCAGACGCCCGATGGCTATGCACTCGACGAAAGCGCCTGGGCGGGGCCCGGCCAGATGACGACGCGCTTCGAGATCGCGCGCGCCATCGGCAGCGGCAGCGCGGGCCTCTTCAAGGTCGAGGGCGAGCCCAAGGACAGGCCAGCCTTCCCGCAGATCGCCCACCCGCTGTACTACGAGGGCATCGCCCCGCGCCTGGCCGCCGCCACGCAGCAGGCGCTGGGTCAGGCCACGTCGCCACAGGAATGGAACACCTACCTGCTGGCCTCCCCCGACTTCATGAACAGGTGACGCCATGAACCGACGCCTTTTGCTCCAGCTCGGCCTCGCTGGCCTTGGTACGGCCGCCCTGCCCACACAACTGTGGGCCGCAGCGGCCGACACGCCGCGCCTGCTCGTCGTCTTCCTGCGCGGTGCCTATGACGCGGCCAACCTGCTGGTGCCCACCTCATCCAGCTTCTACTACGAGGCCCGGCCCAACATCGCCATCGCCAAGACGGCCGCGCTGCCGCTGGACGCGAGTTGGGGCCTGTCGCCCGCGGTGGCCGACAGCATCCACCCGCTTTGGCTCAAAGGCCAGGCCGCCTTCGTGCCCTTTGCCGGCACCAACGACACGACACGCAGCCATTTCGAAACCCAGGACCACATCGAGTTGGGCCAGGCCGACGAGGGCAGCCGTGACTTCCGCAGCGGCTTCATGAACCGGCTGGCCGGCGTACTGGGTGCGGGCTCGCCCGTCAGTTCGAGGTTGGAAGCCATGGCCTTCACCGACCAGGTGCCGCTGATCCTGCGTGGCAATCTGCCGGTGGCCAACCAGGCACTGCGCGACCTCGGCAAGCCGGCCATCAATGCCGCCCAGGCCCAGGTCATCGCCGGCATGTACGCCGGCACACGCATGGCCAACACGGTCAGCGGCGGCTTCGAGGTGCGCGACGAGGTGTCACGCGAAATGGCCGGTGAAATGGAAGCGGCCAGCCGCGGTGCCATTGCCGCCAAGGGCTTTGCGCTCGAAGCACGGCGCATCGCACGGCTGATGCGCGAACGCGTGACCCTGGGTTTCATCGACGTCGGCGGCTGGGACACCCATGTGGGCCAGGGCGGTGCGACCGGCCAGCTTGCCACCAAGCTCGGTGAGCTCGGCCGCGGCCTCGCGCTGTTTGCCGACGAGATGGGCCCGCAGTGGAACAACACCGTGGTGGTGGTGGTCAGCGAGTTTGGCCGCACCTTCCGCGARAACGGCAACCGCGGCACCGACCATGGCCACGGCAGCGCCTACTGGGTGCTGGGCGGCGGCGTGAAGGGCGGGCGGGTGATGGGCGAACAGGTGGAGGTCAAGGCCGCCACGCTGTTCCAGAACCGCGACTACCCGGTGCTCAACGAGTACCGGGCGCTATTTGGCGGCCTGTTCAAGCGTATGTACGGCCTGAACGACGCGCAGCTGGCCGCCGTCTTTCCCGGGGCCAGCGCGCGCGATCTGGGCCTGGTTTAAGCCTTGCTCAGTCGGGCGGCAACCGTCTTGATGCGCTCGCCGAAGGCCTTGGCCGTGGCGAAGTCGCCCGCGGCCATTTCGTCCGTGGAGGCGTCGCTGGGCGAGACCGTCATCAGGCCGCCGAAGGACGCGACGTAGTTGATGTCGTCGCGCGTCGAAGCCTTCTTGTTGGCCGGCATCATGCCCGTGCCCACCCACAGCATGGAGTGCTGCTGGCTCAGCGTGAAGAAGTAGTGCAGCGTCGACAGCTTGTCGCCGTTCATGGAGGCGCTGTTCGTGAAGCCGGCGGCCAGCTTGTCCTTCCAGCCCTGGCCGAACCAGACCTTGCTGGATGCRTCGGCAAACTTCTTGAACTGCCAGCTGGCCGCGCCCATGTAGGTGGGCGAACCGAAGACGATGGCGTCGGCCGCGGCCAGCGCTTCCCAGTCTGCGTCCTTCAAATTGCCTTCGGCGTCGATGGCGATGAGCTGGGCGCCCGCGCTCTCGGCAACGGTCTCGGCGATGCGCTTGGTGTGGCCGTAGCCGGAGTGGTAGACGACAACGATCTTGCTCATGGAGGAATTCCTCTGTGGGTGGGGGATAAGAAACTCAGGCTGCCAGGTCGAAGACGAGGACCTCGGCATCATGGCCGGCCGTCAAGGCGAGGCGCGATGTTTCGCGAATCTGCAAGGCATCACCGGTTGCCAGGTCTTGTCCATTCACGCTGAGCGCGCCGCGCACGACGTGCACATAGGCAAGGCGACCGGGCGCCAGTTCAAGTTCCGCTTGCTCGGCGCCATCGAACAGGCCCGCATACAGCTTGGCATCGGCATGGATGGTCACCGAGCCTTGCGAGCCGTCGTTGGCCGCGACGAGACGCAGCCGGCCGCGCTTGGAGCCGGCGTCGAAGTGCTTCTGCTCATAGCTCGGCGCGATGCCGCGGGCGTCAGGCTGGATCCAAATCTGCAGGAAGTGCGTCGTTTCGTCCTTGGCATGGTTGAACTCGCTGTGCATCACGCCGGTACCGGCGCTCATCCGCTGCACATCGCCGGGGCGGATGACACCAGCGTTCGCACCACCGGCCTCGCCGTTGCCCATGCTGTCCTTGTGCGCCAGTTCGCCGGAGAGCACGTAGCTGATGATCTCCATGTCGCGATGGCCGTGCGTGCCGAAGCCCTTGCCAGCAGCGACCTTGTCCTCGTTGATGACACGCAGCGGCCCGAAGCCCATGCGGGCCGGATCGTAGTAGTCAGCAAAGGAGAAGCTGTGGAAGGACTTCAGCCAGCCGTGGTCGGCGTAGCCGCGGTCACTGGACTTGATCAGTTGCATCACTGGGTTTTGCATGCTGGCTCCTTGCTTGTTGGCGATGGAGTCAATGTAGGAGCGACCGTCGTATCCGGGAGTCGGCCTGCGTTGAGGACATCATTCAAATAGACTGAACGCATGCCGAATCCTCAGGACAAACGCCGCGCACTGACCCCGGAAGCCCTGTCCATGATGGACACCATCGCCCGCACGGGCAGCTTCGCCGCCGCGGCTCGCGAGATGGGTCGGGTGCCGTCGGCGCTGACCTATTCCGTGCGCCAGCTGGAAGACGCGCTCGACGTGCTGCTCTTTGACCGCAGCTCCCGCCAGGCCGTGCTGACAGCGGCCGGCCAGGAGCTGCTGCACGAGGGCAGGCGCCTGCTTCAGGAACTGGACGCCGTGGCCAACCGCGTGCGGCGCATCTCCACCGGCTGGGAAAGCGAGCTGACGCTGGCCGTCGATGACGCCGTCGCCCGCCGGGCCCTGTTCGATCTGATGGAAGCCTTCTACGCCGAGAAGATCGACGGTGGCGGCCCACCGCCGACCCGGCTCAAGCTGCGCGTGGAGGTGCTGGCCGGCACCTGGGAGGCCTTGCTGCATGGCCAGGCCGACATAGCAGTCGGTGTACCGGGGCAGCTGCAGAACAGCGGCATTCACTGTGAGTTCGCGGGAGAGCTGGAGTTCGCCTTCTGCATTGCGCCCCACCATCCGCTGGCCAGCCTGCCCGAGCCGCTCAGCGCAAGCCAGATCGCCGAGCACCGCATCGTTGCCGTGGCTGACAGCGCCCGGCTGATGGCGCCGCTCAGCGTCGGTCTGCTGCCAGGCCAGGACGTGCTGACCGTGCCGTCGCTGGCCATCAAGCTGGAGGCCATGATGCGCGGCCTGGGCTGCGGCTCCCTGCCGGTGCCCATCGTGCGCCGTCATATCGAGGCCGGCCGCCTGGTGCGCAAGGCCACCTACGAAGGCCACCGCACCGGCAAGATGCATTACGCCTGGCGCGACACCGGTCCCGCACCGGGCAAGGCGCTGGCATGGTGGCTGGACAAGCTGCGCAGCGAGACGACGCGCAAGGCACTGCTCGAACAGCACGAGGGGCTGCTGCTCTGATGAGCTATCGAGGTCGATTCGCGCCCTCGCCCACCGGCCCGCTGCACGCCGGCTCGCTGGTGGCGGCGCTGGCGAGCTGGCTGGATGCCCGCGCCCACGGCGGCGAGTGGCTGGTGCGCATCGAAGACGTCGATGGCCCGCGCTGCCCGCCGGGCATGGACGAGGTCATCCTCGGCCAGCTCGATGCCCTCGGCCTGCGACCCGACGAGCCGCCCGTCTGGCAGTCGCGCCGCGGCGAGCTGTATCAAGCCGCGCTGGACCGGCTGATTGCCTCCGGCCATGCCTATGGCTGCGCGTGCACCCGCGCCGAGATCGCAGCGGCAGCCGGCCCCAAGCCCAGGCATGGTGAACTGATCTATCCCGGCACCTGCCGAGATGGCACCCACGGCCGGCCGGTGCGAGCATGGCGCTTTCGCGTCGCGGGCCGCATCAACTGGCAGGACCGCCGGCTGGGCTCGCAATCGCAAGACCTCGAAACCGAAGTCGGCGACTTCATCCTCAAGCGCGCCGACGGCCTCTGGGCCTACCAGCTCGCCGTCGTCGCCGACGATGCCGAACAAGGCGTCACCGACATCGTCCGCGGTGAGGACCTGGCCGACAACACGCCGCGCCAGATCGCGCTGCAACGAGCACTTGGCTTTCCGACACCGCGCTATCTGCACACGCCGCTTGTGCTGGCGGTGGACGGGCACAAGCTGTCCAAGCAGAACGGCGCGGCGGCCATCGACCTTGCCGACCCTGCCGGGCGGCTGCGCGATGCCGCGAGTCGGCTGGGGCTGCGCTTGCCGGACGGGATGAACAGCGCCGAGGAAGTACTGACGGGCTCGGTGTCGAAATGGGAAGCGCTGGTGAGGGAATCAGCGGGCGAACGTTCGAGTTGAGACGCACAAGCTGGCGCGCCGAGCAGGAACAGGCTCAACCTTCCGACAACTGGCTCCACACCGGCCTGACCTCAATCGTGGCAACTGCAGCCATCGGGTGTTTGGCTGCGACCTCGACGGCGATGTCCAGACTGGCGCATTGGATGAGTTCATACGCGCACATTTGTTCGCGCGAGCGCGAGAACGGCCCAGAAGAGGGGCTGATCCTTCCATCCCTCACGCGCACGGTGACAGCCTCAGAGGCTGGCCGCAGTGGGTTGCCCTGGACTCGAATACCGCGAGCCTCCATCGACTTGATCCAGTCCATGATCTCCGCAACGAGGCGCTCCGTGGGTGCAAACCCGTCGTCGTGGGCGATGATGAGCAGATAGTTCATGCGTCTCTCTCAGAAGCGGCAGGGCAAAGGCGCCCTTCGACACGACGAACAAAGGGCTGAGCAATCGACACCAAGACCTCCCAGGCAACGAAACAGCCGCCTGGGCCAGGAGGCGACAATCCGGGGCTTTTCCCACAGCAAGGATTTCCCATGAACACCACGCCCACCGGCCTGCAGTTTGACGACACCGTCGAAGGCGATGGCAAGCAGGCAGCGGCCGGCCATGACGTCACCGTCCACTACACCGGCTGGCTCTGGGTCGACGGCGCCAAGACCGACAAGTTCGACTCCAGCAAGGACCGCGGCGACCCCTTCGAGTTCGAACTCGGCGCCGGCATGGTCATCCGCGGCTGGGACGAGGGCGTGCAGGGCATGAAGATCGGTGGCAAGCGTACGCTGATCATCCCGGCCGAACTGGGTTACGGCGCGCGTGGCGCCGGCGGCGTCATCCCGCCGAATGCGACGCTGTGCTTCGAGGTCGAGCTGCTGGGCCTCGCCGGCGGCCCCGAACATGTCGAGCTGAACCTGCACACCACCTCCAGCGGCCTGCAGTACGAGGACCGCGTGGTGGGCGACGGCGCCGAAGCCGCCAAGGGCCAGCGCGTGTCGGTGCACTACACCGGCTGGCTCTACAAGGACGGCATGCGTGGCAAGAAGTTTGATTCCAGCAAGGACCGCGGCCAGCCCTTCAAGTTCCGCCTCGGCGGCGGCGAAGTCATCCAGGGCTGGGACGAAGGCGTGCAGGGCATGAAGGTCGGCGGCACGCGCATGCTGGTGCTGCCGCCGGAGCTGGGCTATGGTGCCCACGGCGCGGGCGGCGTCATCCCGCCGAACGCGACGCTGCTGTTCGAGGTCGACCTTCTGGCGGTCTGACCCGAAGCCATTTCAAGCGACGGCAGGCGACTGACAAGCGCCTGTCATTCGCGGATGCTTTGATCCAGCCCGTTCACGAACCCAGATCACATCATGTCGATTGACCAACGCCGCTTCCCTCGCGTCGAGTTCTTCCTGGTGCCCGACGAGCACGAACAGCTGCCGGTCTGGGTCATCAAGCCCGAGGGCCTGGCCGAGAAGCGCGGCGGTGTCGTCGTCAACCTCAGCGAGGCCGGCCTGCAGATCCTGGCCGCGGCCGAGCCGCCGCTGGATGCCCAGCACTACGAGTTGCGCCTGCTGCTCGGCGAGGACGAGGGCGTGCCCCTCTTCAGCGCCGAGGTGCGCCGCGTCTGGACGCGGCCGCTGAGCCGCATCGTGCAGCTCGGCGGCTTCGAGTTCGAGTCGCCCAACTCCCAGGCCGAGGAGTTCCTGCTCGCGCAGACCGCGCAGATCACGGCGCGCAAATGGGTGCGCTGCGTGCTCGTGGAACGCATGACAGCCCTGGCCTGAATCCCTTCGCGTCCAGCCCCCTGGCGAGCGGGGCTGGACTGGGTTAGCGTGGTCGCGGGGCAGGTTTGCCCCGCCATTGCCGACGTCATGCTCGAAACCGACCACCTGCTGCGCTACTGGACCGACAGCCAATGGGCCGCCAACGTGCTGATGCTGATGCATCTCATCGGTGCCATGGTGCTGGGCCTGCTGCTCGGCTATGAGCGGGCCTACCACGGCCGTGCCGCCGGCATGCGCACATACGCGCTGGTCTGCATGGCGTCCTGCGCCGTGACCATCCTCGTCGGCTACCCCGACCAATGGTTCGGCGGCCACATGGCCGGCGGTTCGCTGCCGCAGTTCACCGACCCGACCCGCGTGATTCAGGGTGTGGTGACGGGCATCGGCTTCCTGTGCGCCGGCGTCATCATGCGCGAGGGCATGAACATCTCGGGGCTGACGACGGCGGCCTCGATGTGGGCGGCATCGGCCATCGGCATCGTGCTGGGCATGGGCTTCTATTTCGCGGCCATCGCACTGACGCTGCTGTGCGCCACGCTGATGATGTGGGGCGCCAAGCTGGAAAGCCGCCTGCCCTCCCACCCGGCCATCGCGGTGACGCTGCGCGGCGAATCGGGCCGGCGCTTCACGCAGGCCGAGCTGGCCGAGTTCGCCGATGGCCTGGGCTACCGCTTCGCGCCCGGCTCGCTGAGCATCGAGAAGCAGGGCGACCATGAAGAGTGGCGCTTCGTCTGCACGGCCAAGCAGAACTTCAAGGGGCAGACGCTATGCCGCTTCACCGACCGGCTGCATGAGCTGCCTGGCGTGGCCGGATACCGCGTGACCCACGCTCGCAACTAGAGCAGGCTGACCGCCGCCAGATTGAGCAGCGAGGTCTCGCGCATCAGCCGCACGAAGTCGGCCAGGAAGGGTTTGGCCGCGAGCCCTTCGGTGCTGACGGCGTAGAGCCGCCCGGTCAGCCCGCCCTCCCCGATGCGTTGGCGCGCCACATAGCCACGCGCCAGATAGCCTTCCACCGCCCACAGCGGCAGCGCTGCAATGCCGCGGCCGCTGGCAACCAGCTGCAGCATGGCCACCGTCAACTCGCTGGTGCGGCGCGGCGGCGTGATGCCTGCGGGCTGCAGCACGCGGCGCACGAGGTCCAACATCTCGTCGGGCACCGGGTAGGTGATGAGGGTGTGGTCAGCAAAATCGAGCGCTTCGAGCCAGGGCTTGGCCAGCAGCGCATGGCCCTTGGGCAGCAGCGCAATGATCTCGAAGCTGAACAGCGGGTGCACGACGACGCCGGTCTCGTCGGCGTCCACATCCGACACGATGGCCAGCTCAGCGCGGTCCTGGTGCAGCAGGCCCACGGGGTCGGCCTGGAAGCCGGAGACGATGTCCAGCTCCACCTCCGGCCAGCGGCCGCGGAAGGCGTCCATGGCCGGCATCAGCCAGTCGAAGCAGGTGTGGCATTCCACGGCGATGCGCAGTTGGCCGGCCGAGCCGTCCACCAGCCGGCGCACGTCGCGATCAGCCTCATCGACCTGGGTCAGCACGATGTCTGCCAGCTTCAAGAGCCGCTGCCCGACCGCGCCGAACACCAGCGGGTTGCTCTTGCGGGCGAACAGCTCGGCGCCGTAGTGCTCCTCCAGGGCCTTGAGCTGGTGGGACAAGGCCGACTGCGTCAGGTTCAGCAACTGCGCCGCTCGGGACAGATTGCCGGCCTCGCGCAAAGCAACCAGGGTGCGCAGATGGCGCAGTTCGAGCGGCGTTTGCATGAGCGGAACTTGTGATGATTCAGAAAACGTTTCGTTTGAATCATAGTCATGAAGTGCCGATCATCACGAATCGCTTTCAGCATTGTTCGATTCATCATGATCAAGACTCATATCCTCGGCTTCCCGCGCATGGGCGAGCACCGCGAACTGAAGACGGCGCTGGAGCGCCACTGGCGCGGCGAGCTACCCGCCACCGAACTGGAGGCCCAGGCCGCCGCGCTGCGCGCCCGCCATTGGAAGCTGCAACAGGACGCGGGGCTGGACCATGTCACCGTCGGCGACTTCGCCCTCTACGACCATGTCGCCCACCTGATCCAGCTGTTCGGCTGCGAACCGGCCCGCTTCGGCTTCAACGGCCAGGAGACCCCGCTGCAGCGCTATTTCGCGATGGCCCGTGGCATCACGACGACCCATGCCCACACCGAGGCCTGTGGCTGCAGCGGCACGCACGTCGATGGCGTGCCCGCGCTGGAGATGACCAAGTGGTTCGACACCAACTACCACTACCTCGTCCCCGAGTTCGACAGCGCGACCGAGTTCAGCCTGAACGCCGAGCGCCTGCTCGCCGAAGTCGATGAGGCCATCGCCCTGCCAGCCAGCCCCAAGGTCGCGCTGCTCGGGCCAGTCAGCTTCCTCTACCAGGGCAAGAGCAAGCAGGAAGACTTTGACCGGCTCGTGCTGCTGAAACGCCTGCTCCCCGCCTACGAACAGCTGCTGACCCGCTTGGCCGCCCGCGGCGTGACCTGGGTGCAGTTGGACGAGCCCATCCTCGGCCTGGACCTCAGCCCGGCATGGCAAGACGCCTTGCGCCTGGCCTATGCGCGCCTGGGCGTCGTCGGCCAGCCCCTGCTGCTGGCCACCTATTTCTCGCCGCTGGGCGACAACCTGGCTCTCGCCTGCGAACTGCCCGTGGCCGGCCTGCATGTGGACGCGGTGCGCGCGCCCGAGGAACTGCTGCCCGTGGCCCTACGACTGCCTCTGGACCGTGAGTTGTCGGTCGGCATCATCGACGGCCGCAACATCTGGCGCAGTGACCTCGACCAGGCGCTGTCACAGCTCAACAAGGTCCGCGAACTGCGCGGCGGCCGGCTGTGGGTGGCGCCGTCCTGCTCGTTGCTGCACGTGCCCTTCAGCCTGCGCCACGACGCGGCGCTGGACACCGAGCTGCAGGGCTGGCTGGCCGGCGCCGTCGAGAAGCTGGACGAGCTGCGCGTACTCAAGCGCGCGCTGTGGGGCGACGAAGCGAGCGTGGCCCGTGAACTGGCCGAGTCGCGCATTGCCCGCGCCAACCGTGTCACAAGCCGACGCGTGCGCAACGGCACCGTCGCCGCCCGCCTCAAGGCACTGCCCGCCGACGCCGACCAACGCCGCTCGCCCTTCCCCGCCCGCCAGGCCGCGCAGCGCCAGCGCCTGCGCCTGCCGGCCTTCCCGACAACCACCATCGGCTCCTTCCCGCAGACACCCGAGATCCGCGCCGCCCKCGCCGCCTTCAAGCGCGGCACGCTCGCCGAGCCCGCCTACCGCGAAGCCATGCAGCGCGAGATCCAGCTGGCGGTCAGCAAGCAGGAAGCGTTAGGGCTGGACGTGCTCGTGCACGGCGAGGCCGAGCGCAATGACATGGTCGAGTACTTCGGCGAGCAGCTCTCGGGCGTCGCCTTCACCGCCAACGGCTGGGTGCAGAGCTACGGCTCACGCTGCGTGAAGCCGCCGGTGCTGTTCGGCGACGTGTCGCGCCCCAAGGCCATGACGGTGGACTGGACTGTGTTTGCGCAGAGCCTGACCGACAAGCCCATGAAGGGCATGTTGACCGGCCCCATCACCATCCTGCAATGGTCCTTTGTGCGCGACGACCAGCCGCGCGCCACCACGGCGCTGCAGATCGCGCTGGCCATCCGCGACGAGGTGGTCGACCTGGAGGCCGCCGGCATTGCCGTCATCCAGATCGATGAGCCTGCCATCCGCGAAGGCCTGCCGCTGCGCCGCGCGGCATGGGGCGCCTATCTCGCCTGGGCGACGCGTGCCTTCCGCGTCTCTGCCAGCGCCGTGCGTGACGACACGCAGATCCACACCCATATGTGCTACTCGGAGTTCAACGACATCCTGCCCGAGATCGCAGCCATGGACGCTGACGTCATCACCATCGAGACCAGCCGCTCCGACATGGAACTGCTGCGCGGCTTTGGCGACTTCCGCTACCCCAACGAGATCGGCCCTGGCGTCTACGACATCCACTCACCGCGCGTGCCCGACGCGGCCGAGATGCTGCGCCTGCTGCGCAAGGCCGCCGAGGTCATCCCGGCTGACCTGCTCTGGGTCAATCCCGACTGCGGGCTGAAAACGCGGGGGTGGCCGGAGACGGAGGCGGCGCTGGCGCGCATGGTGGCGGCGGCGCGCGAGCTGCGGGCGGAGACGACGCCGGCTTGAAGGCTCAGTGGCCGGGCTTCTCCTGAGGCTCGGCCAGCATGTCGGCGTGGCGGTGGACGATCTTCCATTCGCCGTCTTCGCGACGGAACACCTCGGTGACACGCAGCGTCATCGACAGCAACTCGTCCTTGCCTTTTATCTGCACCCTGGCGTGCTGCAGGCCGGTCCAGTAGCCAACCTCGTGGTCGGCCGCGCTGTGGAAGATCTCAAAGCGGCTGCTTTGCGTGCCCTCGTCGAAGGCCTCCGCATCCTTGGCCTGGCGCTCCTTCACGGCCACCGCGCCGCGCACATGGCCGCCGCCGGGAGGAAAGAAGCTCGCCTTGCCGCGCGCGGCAGCCAGCGCCAGGAAGGCGTCCGGCTGCCCGCGCACGTAGTCGAGCGAGGCGACTTCTCTCGCGTGCAGAAATTGCGTGAAGGATTCGGTCATGACGGCTCCCGAGGCGACGACGCATTCACTGTGCGGCCCAGTGCATTCACCCACTGCCGGAGCGGCCTGCATCGCCCCGTAGGCCAAGGCCTACTCGATGGCCGGATAGTCGCCGAGGCCGTCCGGCCAGGGCGTCAGGATCTCGAAGCCGTCGGCCGTCACGGTCACCATGTGCTCCCACTGGGCCGACAGCGAGTGGTCGCGCGTCACCACCGTCCAGCCGTCGTTCAGCTCGCGGATGCCGGCGGCGCCCGCGTTRATCATGGGCTCGATCGTGAAGATCATGCCCTCCTGCAGCTTCAGGCCTTCGCCCGGGCGACCAAAGTGATTGACGTGCGGGTCGTCGTGATAGACGTCGCCGATGCCATGGCCGCCGTACTCGCGCACGACGCTGAAGCCGGCCGCATGCGCAACCGTCTGGATGGCATGGCCCACATCGCCTAACGTCGCACCCGGGCGCACCTGGCGGATACCGGCGCGCAGCGCCTCATAGGTCGTGTTGACGAGCCGGCGTGCCAGCACATTGGCCTCGCCGACGATGAACATGCGGCTGCTGTCGCCGAACCAGCCGTCCTTGGTCAGCGTCACGTCCACATTGACGATGTCGCCCTTCTTCAGCCGTTTGTCCTTGGACGGAATGCCGTGGCAGACGACGTGATTCGGCGAGATGCAGGCTGTCTTTGGGTAGCCGTGATAGCCGACGTTGGACGGGATGCACTTCAGCGTGTTGACGATGTAGTCGTGGCAGATGTCGTCCAGCGCCTCGGTCGTCACACCGGGCACGACATGGGGCTTGAGCATGGCCAGCACCTCGGCGATGAGGTGCCCGGCCTCGCGAGCCTTGGCGACCTCGGCGGATGTTCGCAGCTTCAGGCTCTTCATGCCCGGGCCCCCTTGGCCTTGGGTGCCTGAGCCCAACCGGCCAAACGAGCCAGGTCCAGCCCACCCTCCTGCTCGGCGCGGATCAGCAGCTGGCAGATCTCGCTGTGGCTCAGCTGCGGGTGCAGTTCGGCCAGCATGCCGATGCGCATCCAGTGCTCGGCCTGGGCATTGATGGAACGCGACAAGGCCTGGCTCGCAACGCGCAGGCTCTCGTGCATCGGATCGGAGATTTTGACGATTCCCATGCCGCGACTATATACGCTTCGTATACGAAACGTATATCACTCAGGCTTGGGCA
>NZ_JBFUMO010000070.1:0-16999 GCF_054049355.1 Roseateles sp. P5_E11
ACCTACAGCGACCTGTTCGAGGAGCCGGGCCCGCCGCCCCGCGCCTTCCATGGCGGCTTCGGCTTGATGACACGCGATGGCCTGCGCAAGACGACTTGGTTCGCCTACAAGTACCTCAATGCGCTACGCGGCAATGAGATCCCGAGCGCCGACGACAAGGTACTGGCCGCAGTCGACGGCGACAAGACGGCCGTCGTGGCATGGGACTGGCAGCATCCTGATCAAAAGAGCACCGCTAACGGCGTGTTCTTCGCCAAGCCGGTGCCCAACGGCCCGGCGCCAGCGCTCAAGCTCGCGCTGCGAAACCTGAAGCCGGGCGCCTATCGGCTCGAGCTGCGTCGCGCCGGCTACAAGGCCAACGACGCCTACACCGCTTACCTCGAGATGGGTTCGCCCACCAACCTCGATGCGGCGCAGCTTGCCAAGCTGCAGTCACTGACCCGCGACCTTCCCGAAATAAAGCGCACCGTCAACATCGGCAAGGACGGCCTGCTGAACTTCACCGTGCCCATGCGCAGCAACGACATCACCTTGCTGACGCTGGACCCGGTCAAGCGCTGAAACGCAGTGCTGCTTGCATCACGATACGCCCCTAACCGCCGTCTTTCCAGCCACTCTCCCAGGCGTATCGGCGCAAAAGACCCAGACGCTGGCAACCGGACCAGTGCAGCTCGGCTGTGCTGGTCTCCGCATACCAACCGCCCGCGAGTGACGGCTCCTGGCCGAGACCTAACCTCCGTGGCCATCATCTCGACCGGCAGCAACCGCTGCAAAGGCGACCGGCGGCTTCAAGCTCGAAGCGGCCGAGGCTTCAATAGAACCAGCGCAGCGGTGCGAGCACGGTCTGAGGGAACAGGACCATCACGAACATCACCGCGAACTGGGCGGCCATGAAGGGCAGGACCCCGCGCGTGACCTCGTCCATCTTCATGCGGCCAACGCCAGCCACCACGTTGAGGACGGTGCCGACCGGCGGCGTGATCAGGCCGATGGAGTTGTTGACGATGAAGAGCACGCCGAAGTAGACCGGGTCGATGCCGGCCGCCTTGATCAACGGCATCAGCACCGGCGTCAGGATCAGGATGGTGGGCGTCATGTCCATGGCCGTGCCCACGAGCATCACGAGCACCATGATGGCGGTCAGGAGCAGCGTCTGGTTGTCCAGCAGCGGACGAAGCAGGTCCACCATCTGCACCGGCAAATTGGCCACCGTGACCAGCCATGCAGACACCATGGCCGAAGCCACCAGGAACATGACCACCGCCGTGGTGCGCGCGGCCGTGATGAAGATGCGCATCAGCGCCTGCAGCTTCAGCTCGCGGTACAGCACGGTGCTGACGAACAGCGCGTAGACCGCGGCCACGACCGCTGCTTCAGTAGGCGTGAACACGCCCATCCGCAGCCCCACCAGGATGAAGACCGGCAGCATGAGCGCCCACACCGACTCGCGTGCCGCGGCCCAGACTTCGGCGCGCGTCTTGCGTTGAGGCAAGGCCAGCRCCTCCTTGCGGCCGACCCACCACCAGGTCAGCGCCAGGCCGATGCCGATCATGATGCCGGGGACGATGCCGGCGATGAACAGCTTGCTGATCGACACATTGGCGGCGACGCCGAAAATGACGAAGCCGATGCTCGGCGGAATGATGGGACCGATGACACCCGCCGCCGCGATCAGTCCGCCGGACACTTCCCTCTTGTGCCCAGCCTTGATCATCATCGGCAGCAGCAGCGCCGTCAGCGCGGCAGCGTCAGCCACCGCCGAGCCCGACAGCGCCGACAGCAGGCAGGCCGCGAGGATCACGACGTAGCCCAACCCACCCTTGACGTGGCCCACGAGCGCCAGCGCGAAGTTGACGATGCGCTGCGACAGCCCGCCGACGTTCATGATCTCGCCGGCCAGCATGAAGAACGGCACCGCCAGCAGCGGAAAACTGTCCGCACCGTTGATGAAGTTCTGCGCCWGGATCTGCGCGTCGAACAGGTCCAGATGCCACATCAACGCGACGCCGCTCGCCAGCAGGGCATAGGCGATGGGTATGCCCAGTGCCATGGCGCCGAGCAGGCTGCCGAGGAAGATGAGGACCGTCATTGATGTGGGCGACCGGGTGTGTCGCCGGCGCCGTGGGCAGGTGGCTGATCACGCTGCGGTTCGCTGCGCGCCAACTCGGCCTGCAGGGCTTCGAGCTCGGCCTGCTCTTCGGACTCCGTGACCATCACGAGGTCGCTCTCCTCGAGGTTGCCGGTCAGCAGCCGTGCGAGCTGCAACAGCAGCAGGATACCGGCGCARACAGAGAAGACCACGCCCGGCGCATAGAAGATGGCCATGGATGCGCCGGTCACCGGCGCTGCCACGTCCAGGTTGATGCGAGCCTGCTGCCAACTGCCCTGAAGGAACAGCCAGGTCAGGTACAGCATGAGCAGGTGGCCCAACACCATGCAGGCCTTCTTGCCCGCCACCGGCAAGCGCGACACGAGCATGTCGGTGCCCAGGTGTGCGCCGTCCTTCATCGCCACCACGGCGCCCATGAAGCACAGCCAGACGAACAGCCAGCGCGAGACTTCTTCACTGACGGCGATGCCGGAGTTGAAGGCATAGCGCAGCACGACGTTGCCGAACACCAGCACCACCATCACGGCGAGTGCAGCGCCGACAGCCAAGTCGATGGCGCGGCACAGCCGCTGGATGGCGACGTCGATCAAGGCGCCTTCCCCACGAGACGCCCGGCTGTCACAGCCGCGCCCCCTGCAGCAGGCCGCGTTCAGCCAGGTTGCCTATGAGGGCGCGCAGGCCGAAGCGCCACGGCGGCGCCGTCTCGCAATGCGTCACGCGGTTTTGCAGGCTGCCCAGCCAGTGGCTGTGGATGGTGACCACGTCGCCCAGCTTGTGGGTGAAGCCGCTGCCGGGCTCGTCACGGTCTTCGGTGGGCGCGAACAGCGTGCCCAGGAACAGCATGAAGCCGTCGGGGTATTGATGGCTGGCCATCGTCTGGGCCACGAGGTCGACCGGGTCGCGGCTGATCTTGGCCATGGTGTTGATGCCGCGCAGCGCGTAGCCGTCGTCCCCGCTCACGTGCAGGTGCACGGTCTCGCGGCGCACCTCGCTCAGGCCGAACGGGTCGTCGAACAGGCGGATGAAGGGGCCGATGGCACAGGAGGCGTTGTTGTCCTTGGCCTTGCCGAGCAGCAGCGCGCTGCGACCTTCGATGTCGCGCAGGTTCACGTCGTTGCCCAGTGCTGCGCCGACGATGACGCCCCGGCTGTTGACAGCCAGCACGACCTCGGGCTCGGGGTTGTTCCAGGCGGAATCGGCGCGGATGCCGATGTCCTGGCCATGCCCCACGGCCGCGAGCACCGGCGCCTTGGTGAAGACCTCGGCATCCGGCCCGATGCCGACCTCCAGGTACTGCGACCACAGGTTCTTCTGCTGCAGCAGCGTCTTCAGCGCCTGCGCCTGAGGCGACCCAGGGCGGATGTCGGCCAGGCTGTCGCCGATCAGCGCCAGGACCTGGCTGCGCAGCGCTTGGGCACGACCGGCGTCGCCGCGCGCCTGCTCCTCGATCACACGCTCGATCAAGCTCGAGGCAAAGGTGACGCCAGCGGCTTTGACCACTTGCAGGTCGCATGGCGCCAGCAGCCACGGCAAAGCCGGGTCGCGGCCTTCGGCCTTGCTGTTGTCCAGCAATGCGTCGACGGTGCACAAGAACTCGCCGGTCACCGAGCGCGCGGCCGACGCCGGATCGTCTGTCTCGAGCAAGGTGCTCATGGTGGCGAAGTGCCGGCTGACGTCGAACACGCCCTCCGGGCGCAGCACCACCACGGACGGGCCACCGGGCGTGCCAGCGCGCCAGACGCGRCCCACCAGCGTGCCGGCCAGGCCGTCTTGCGGCAGCAGGGGGTGCACGCCCTCGGCGCGCGCAGGCAGGGCGGTCGTTGTCGCGGTCATTCAGGCTTCTCGGATGTTGTGAAAGGTGGGACGCGGAGCGCGTGGCGATGCGCCATGCCGGCAGGCCGTGCCGAACCAAGGAGGGCGCCAGGCGGATGGCTGCGCCTCCCTGTGGAACAAACTACTTGGCGGCTGCCGTGCCGCTGCGCACCTTGGCCAGTTCGGCATTCAACTCCGCCGTCGTGTCCTCGCCGAACTCCTTGCTGAACTTGGCCAGCACCGGCTGCAGCTTGCTGCGCATCTTGGCCTGCTCGGCCGCCGGCAGGTCGGTGATCTGCATGCCGGCCTTCTTGAGCTCGGCCAGGGCCGTCTCGGAGAACGCGCGGATGGTCTTGCGCTCGTACAGCGTGGCTTCGCGTGCGGCGTCCTGCACGATCTTTCGTTCGTCCGCCGAGAGGCCGTCCCAGGTCTTCTTGGACATCAGCAACACCCAGGCGCTGTACATGTGCCGCGACAGCACCATGTGCTTCTGCACCTCGTAGAACTTGCTGGCCAGGATGGTGGCGGCGGGGTTCTCCTGGCCATCCACCGCCGACTGCTCCATCGCCGTGTACAACTCGGTGAAGGGCATCGGCGTGGCGTTCGCACCCAATGCGTTGAAGGTGTCCAGGAACAGTGGACTCTGGATGACGCGAAGCTTCAGGCCGCTCAGGTCGTCCGCGCGCTGCACGGGGCGGCGCGAGTTGGTGACGTGGCGGAAGCCGTTTTCCCAGAAGCCCAGGCCAATCAGGCCTTTCTCGGGCAGCGTGGCCAGCAGCTTCTGGCCAAAGGGGCCGTCCAGCACCGCATCGGCTTCCTGCTCGTTGTTGAAGGTCAAAGGCAGGTTGATCACGCCGAAGGGCTTGACGAGGGACACGAGCGTCGAGCTGTCGGGGACGGTCATCTCAAGGGTGCCGCCCCGCAGCGCCGACGTCATGCTGATGTCGTTGCCCAGCGCGCCGCTGGCGAAGACACGCGCCACCAGCTTGCCGCCGCTCTTGGCTGCCAGCTGTTCGGCGAAGAACTTCAGCGCCTTCGCCTGAGGATGGTCGTCGCTGAGGCCGATGCCGACCTTGAACACGTGCTCCTTGATTTGCGCCGAAGCGGGGCCGGCGAGGGCGGCGAGCAGGGCCGCGGCGAGGCCAAGTGATCTGATTTGCATGATGTCTCCAGGATCGTGAAGTTCGGAGCGTGCGACCTTGCTCCGACCTGCCGGCCCCTCTGGGGCGGTTCTTGGTGGAGCTGGAGGCTAGGTGAGCCCAGGAGCCCAGTCCACTGAATTTTTTAGCTAGCATCCATTCCAAATGCTGATGAGTTCCGACAAGCCCCCTGGGAAACCCTTGGCTGTGGCGCAACTGGCCCGGCTGCGTTTCAGGCATCTGCACTTCCTCGACATCCTGGGACGGACACGCAATCTGCGGCTGACTGCCGAACAGATGCACATCACCCAGCCGGCGGCCACCAAGGTGCTCATGGACATCGAGGAGATGCTGGAGTCACGCCTGTTCGATCGTCTGCCGCGTGGCATGCGGCCGAATGAGCTGGGCCTGTTCACCTTGCGCTACGCCCACGCGGCGCTGGACAGCCATCGCAAGTTMGTCGACGAGTTCAGCACCCTGAAGCAGGGTGGGCACGGTCATCTGACGATCGGCGCCATCTCGGGCTCGGCGGCGCACCTGCTGATTGCGGCGGTGGCCGAGCTGCAGCGCCTGCGTCCGTTGCTGGTGTTGAAGATCCTGGAACAGAGCAGCGACCAGCTGATCATCTGGCTGGCCGAGCGCAAGATCGACGTGATGATCGGCCGTTTCACCGACAAATCGCAAAGCGACCAGTTCCAGTACGAAAGGCTCGCCGGCGAAGGATTGCAGATCACTGCCGGCGTTCACCATCCGCTGCGCGGCGTTCAGGCACCGGGGCTTTTGGAACTCTCGCGCTGGCCGTGGATCCTCTATCCGACGTCCACGGCGCTGCGCAAGGTGTCGGACGACATCTTCAGCAGCACGGGCCTGTCGCTCACCTCGGGCATTGTCGAGACGCCGTCGTTCCTGTTTGCGATTGAGCTGATGCAGAGCACCCACATGCTGTCGCTGCAGCCTGCTGCGCTGGTGGACAAGTACGTGCGGCGGGGTCTGCTGACGCGAATTGCCGCCGACCTCCCCGATCGCATGCCCGACTTCGGCCTGATCACATTGCGAGACGAGCCCCCCAGCACCGCGGTTCAAGCGTTCACGGACGTCATCCGCAACTTGGCCGAGCAGGCGATCGCGACAGCGTAGGTCCGCTGCCCTGCCCTCGCACCCCCGACGAGGGCTGCATCAGCAGCCGCGGCGAGCCCCGGACGACAGCCTCACCATTTCCTGAGCCGGCTGCCGAACAGCGCGTAGAACAGGATGAGCCCGTACCAGGGCAGCATGACCCAGTAGCCCCGCTGCGGCGTCCACACATCGGCGAAGTGGCCGTAGAGCATGGGGATCAGCGCACCGCCCGCGATGCCCATGATGAGCAGGGCCGAACCGGCCGCCGTGTACTTGCCCAGGCCTTCGAGCGCCAGCGGCCAGATGGACGGCCAGACCAGCGCGTTGGACAGGCCTAGCATGGCGAGGAAGAACACCGTGTTCGGGACCGACGGCACGCCGGCCCAACCCAGCAGGGCCTGCGAGATGCCCGACTCCGTCGGCGACGACATGGCCACGCCGAGCACGAAGGCGATGCCGCTGACGGCCGAGAAGATCAGGGCCAGACGCTGTGACATCCAGCGCGGAATCAGCGCCACGCCGAGCAGATAGCCCAGCACCATGAAGCCCATGGTGTAGGACGTCAACACGCCGTAGTGGGCCACGCCAAGTTCACGGCCATACAGGCCGATGGTATCGCCGGCGATGACTTCCACACCGACATAGCCGAACAAGGCCATCGCACCGAGCACCACCTGCGGATGCTGGAAGACGCCCCAGCGCTTCACGGCACCGGTGGGTGCATCAGCCGCTTCCAGCTCGGGCTCGCGCAGCGACGAGAAGTGGATGAGCGCCATGAAGATGACCAACCCCACGGCCATCACCGCATAGGGAAAGACCAGGCGCTGCGACAGCTCGTTGCGTAGCGCTTCCCGCCCCGCCGCATCGACCGCCGCAAGCGCCGACTCGGAGAAGCGTTCCATGCCGGACAGGATCAGCGCCGAGAACACCAGCGGCACGACGATGCCGGCGCCCTTGTTGAACAAGCCCATGATCGAGATACGCATGGCCGCGCTCTCGCGCGAACCGATGCAGACGATGTAGGGGTTGATGGCCGTCTGCATCAAGGTCATRCCGCTGGCCAACGTGAACAGCGCCAGCAGGAAGACTGGGTAGGCGCCTGAGCGCGCCGCCGGAATGAAGGCCAGTGCGCCGATGGCCATGACGCCCAATGCAGCCGTCATGCCTTTCTTGTAGCCGATGCGCGCCAGGATGGCCRCGCTCGGCAGTGCCATGACCGTGTAGGCGATGTAGAAGGCAAACGCCACCCACAGCGCCTGGAAGTTGTTCAGCTCGCAGACGATCTTGAGGAAGGGAATCAGCGAGCCGTTCAACCAGGTGACGAAGCCGAGGATGAAGAACATCAGCCCGATGAAGATCATCGGCAGCAGCACGCCCTGGCCTGCCGTGGGTGTGAGGGTTTTGGTGTGCATTTGAGAAGGCGTCAGGCAAGGGCTGGCAGCGGTGGGTGTACACCGCCGCCAGGAACCGCAACAGAGGTCGAACCTTAGAACTTGGCTCGCACGCCGACGCTGTAGCGAGCGCCGTTTTCGTAGACACCGACAGGGATGCCATCGACCGTGTTGGACTTGATGACCTCGTTGTTGAGGTTCACCGCACTCGCATACAACGCGATCTTCGGCGTCACGTCCCAGCTGGCCGACGCATCCCACTGGCCGTAGGCGCTGTTGACGACCTGGCCGCCCATCTCCACGTTGCCATAGCTCTTGGAGCGGTAGTTGTACGAGACGCGCAGCGTGATGGGCCCCTGCTCGTAGTAGCCGCTGAAGTTGAACTGGTCACGCGAATTTCCCAGCACCTTCAGGCGCGGCTGGCCGGCCACGGCGCCGGCCTTGGCGTCGGTGAAGGTGTAGTTCACGACGGTGCCGAAACCTGTGTTGCCGAAGGGCTGCTGCCACTGCAGTTCGAAGCCCTTGATGTCGGCGCCGTTGTCGGCGTTGTAGGGGCGCTCGATGGTCAGCGTCTCGCTGCCCACCTGCTCGGACTTGGAAGCCTTGTAGGTGAAGGTGTCGAGCTTCTTGATGAAGAAGGTGCCCGAGATCAGCGCCRCATCGGCGTAGTACCACTCGGCGCCGATCTCGGCCTGGTTGGCGTGCACCGGCTTGAGCAGCGGGTTGCCGGCATAGCCCTTGGACAGCACGGTGCCGTCGCGACGCATGCCTGGGCTGAGCAGGTCGAAGGTCTGGCGGGCCATGGCGCGCGAGACCGAGCCGCGCAGGATCAGCTGCTTGCTGAGGTCGTAGACGACGTTCAGGCTGGGCAGCGCATCGGTGTAGTTGTTGCCGACGCTGGTGGGCGAGAAGCCGCCGCTGGCGTTGCCGAGGTAGCCGTCAGAGGTCTGCTGCGTGCGCACGAAGCGCAGGCCGAAATCACCGCGCAACTGCCCCATCGCATAGTCGGCCTTGGCGTAGACGGCGCTGATGCGCTCCTTGATCTGGTAGTTCTCGTTGAGCACGTCCTTGTACGTCATGGCCTTGTCGAACATCGGGATGCCCTTGCTCGCAACCAGCGCGTCGTCATACCAGGCGTATTGGGTCAGCGCGTCGGACGTGGCCGCCGCCTGGCTCAGCAGCGGCGAGGGGCCGGTGGACAGGTCAGACAGGCTGAACGATTGCCAGCCCGTGGAGCCTGGGCCGGCGGTGCCCTGGATGCGGGTGTTCTTCAGCGTGTTGTCGCGCAGCTTGAGTCCCAGCTTCACGGCCTTGATGACGCCACTGTCGAGATCGAAGGTCACGTCGCCCTGGGCGTAGTTCTCCTTGGCCTCCATGCGGCGGATGCGATCGTCGCCGGCCTTGAGCGTCAAAACCTTGGGGTCGAGCGGGTTGATGTCGAGGTACTTCACGCCGTAGTGATCCGGCCCGAGCGAGATCGTCGTGCGCGTGTCGCCCTCCATCCAGAAGTGGCGGTCATGCGAGCTGCCGCCCGAGCTGTTGGTGGTGCCGACCTGGCCGTGCAGCTGCCAGTTGCCGCCTTGGTAAGTACCGTCCAGGTCCGCCACGCGGCTCTTGATGTAGCTCTCGCGATAGATGGGCTCGAAGGACACGCCGGTCTTGGGACCGACCGTGCCGCCAACCAGCGCCTTGCTGCCATCGGCCACGGTGATGAACTTCGGGTCGACAGCGCTGATGACGCCGCCCACCGCCAGGCCGCCGGCCTGCCAGAGGTAGTTCTGGTTGTTGTTGTTCATCTTCATGTCCGAATCCATCAGATTCAGGACGATGTCAGTGGCCGGGTTGGGCTGAAACTGCAGCGCGAGGTTGGTCGTCGTGCGTTCGCGCTCCTGGCGGAAGATGGCCGAGCCACCACCCCAGGAGGCATAGGCGTTGGTGACAGCACCGTTTTGGTCCTTCACGTCGTACTTGCCGTCGGAGAACTGCTCCAGGCCGTCGCGGCGCATGTGGCGCTTCTGGCTGCTGATGGCCAGCAACACGCCGAAGGTCTTGTCGTCGCTCTTCCAGTTCAACAGGCCCGACACCTGCGGGTCGGTCTTGCCGGGCAGCTTGCTGTACATGGCCTCGGCGGAGGCCTGCAGCGTGAGCTGGTCCTTGAAGGCCAGCGGCTTGCGGGTCTTGACGATGACGAGGCCGCCGATGCTGCCTTCATCCAGGTCGGCCGACGGGCTCTTGAACACATCCAGGCTACCGACGATCTCCGACGGCAGCACGTCGTAGTTGAAGCTGCGCGTCTGCGGCTCGTTCAGCCACCACTCCGACGACGCGACAGCCTGGCCGTTGAGCTGCGTCATGTTGAGGTTCTTGTCCGTGCCGCGCACGAAGATGGCCTTGCCCTCGCCCCAGATGCGGTCCACCGAGATGCCGGGCACGCGCTGCAGCGAGTCGGCCACGTTCTTGTCGGGGAACTTGCCGACGTCCTCGGCGCTGATGGAGTCGACGATGTTCTGCGACTCGCGCTTCTCGGCGAGGTTCTTCTTCAGCGTGGCCCGCACGCCGCGGATCTCGACGGTGTCGAGCTGCTGGGCGGCGTCCTGGGCCATGGCGCCAAGCGCTGTCGCGCCGAGTGCCAGGCCGATGAGTCGGGGCAAGAGAAGGGGCTTGAAGTGAGGCTTGGCCACGTAGGTGCTCCTGGGCAACGAGTTTTGTTGGACAACAAGGGGCCTCGCCCATGGCGGATGTGCCATCGGGTGGGGCTCAACTCAGAAGGCCAGGGCTGCGTTGTCTCTTGTCGTCAGACCCTGGCCAGTGCCCGCAATCTAGCGGCGGCGCTCACACCTGGAGCAAGGCGTTGCGCTTTGTTGGACTTCATTGCGCCGACGTTACGTTGGCGCAAGACAGGGTCAGGTCGCGGCCGTGATTTGCCCGTCGCAGGCGCCGAAACCGATGCGCCGGTATCCGGGTTTTTCCGCAAAGGCGCGCAGGCCGAGAGTGTCGCCGTCGAGCACGAAGGTGCGTGTCTCGCCATTGGGCAGCGTGATCGGCTGCTTGCCACCTGCAGTCAACTCCAGCAACGAGCCAGCCTCTTCCGGCGCAGGCCCGCTGATGGTGCCAGTGCCCAGCAGATCACCCGGCTGCAGGTTGCAGCCATTGCTCGCATGGTGGGTCAACATCTGCGCCAGCGACCAGTAGGCGTGGCGCAGGTTGGAGCGTGACAGCCGTGTCGCCTCGCTCATGGCCGGTGTCTTGAACCAGACCTCCAGCTCGATATCGAAGCTCGCGTTCGCGCGATGCGCCGGCGAGTCGAGATAGGGCAGCGGCTGCGGGTCGCCGTCGGGCCGCGTGAATGGGATGCGGAAGGGCGCCAACGCCTCCATCGTCACGATCCACGGCGAGATCGTCGTGCCGAAGTTCTTGGCCAGGAAGGGCCCGAGCGGCTGGTACTCCCAGGGCTGGATGTCGCGGGCCGACCAGTCGTTGAGCAGCGTGAGGCCGAAGGCGTGCTCGTCCGCTTCATCGATGCCGAAAGGTTCGCCCAGTGCGTTGCCGGGCCCGACGAAAAGGCCCAGCTCCAGTTCGCAGTCGACGCGCGCGCTGGGCTTGAAGACGGGCACCTCGGCGTCCGGTGGCTTGACCTGGCCCTTGGGCCGGCGCAGCGGCGTGCCGCTGACGACGATGGAGGAGCTGCGGCCGTGATAGCCGATGGGCACCCACTGGTAGTTGGGCAACAACGGGTTGTCCGGGCGGAACAGCTTGCCGATGGCACGGGCGTGGTGGATGCCGGTGTAGAAATCGGTGTAGTCGCCGATGCGGCAGGGCAACGTGTACTCGGCCTCGGGCTGCGGCACGAGTTCGAGTTCAGGCGAGCCGGCCTTCAAGGTATCAAACAGGCGATGGCGAAGCGCGCGGCGCTCGCCGCTGGGTCGAGCCATCAGGGCGTTGAGATCGGTGATGCCCCAGCCGGTCAGGTCGAGGATCTGGTCGCCGATGCCGACGCCCACACGCCAGGGCTCCAACGTGCCGGTGCGGCGGAAAGAGCAGAACGGCAGGTTCTGCAGCGGGAAGTCGGTGGCCGGGTCGTTGGCCGAGGCGACCCAGGAGAGAGCGGCTTGGTCGTGCGTGTGATCAATCATGCTTTGAACTCGTCTTTCAGACCTTGCCAGCAGTTGGCGTAGGTCGCCTCCAGCGGCGCGTCACGTAGCGCCCAGCTCGTGGGCTTCAATGGCCAGCGCGTCTCGAACATGAAGGCCAATGTGGCGTCCAGCTTGTGCGGCTTCAAGTCGGCGCCGCTGGCCTTGTCGAAGGCCTCGGTGTCGGGGCCGTGCGGCACATAGCTGTTGTGCAGGCTGGCGCCACCGGGCTTGAAGCCCTCGGGCTTGGCGTCGTACTGGCCCAGCACCAGGCCCATGAACTCGCTCATCACATTGCGGTGGTACCAGGGGGGCCTGAACGTGTCCTCGGCCACCATCCAGCGCGGCGGGAAGATGACGAAATCGACATTGGCCCAGCCGGGCGTGTCGCTGGGGCTGGTCAGCACCGTGAAGATGCTGGGGTCCGGGTGGTCGAAGCTGACGGTGTTGATCGTCATGAAGCGCGACGTGTCGTACCGATAGGGAGTGAGGTTGCCGTGCCAGGCCACGACGTTGAAGGGGCTGTGCGCCTGCTTCGCGCGCCAGAGCTTGCCGCCGTAGCGCTTGACGATCTCGTATTCGCCCTCCTCCAGCTCATGCCAGGCCACCGGCGCCTCGAAGTCCCGCGCGTTGGCGAGGCCGTTGGAGCCGATGGGGCCGAGTTCGGGCAGCCGCATCGCCGCGCCGAAGTTCTCGCAGACATAGCCGCGGGCGGGCACGTCGAGCGGGTCGACCTTGAAGGCCATGCCGCGCGGCAGCAGCGCGATGGAGCCGGGTACCACTTCCAGCCGGCCCAGTTCGGTGGTCACCAGCAGGCGGCCTTGCTGCGGCACGAGCAGCATCTCGGCATCGGCGTTCACCAGGGCGCGGCGACCCATGGAGCGCGTGGCGACATAGGCGTGGGCACCCATGCCCGTCATGCCGACCTCGCCGTTGACGGCATAGCTGCGCAGGCCGTCGACGAAGTCGCCGTCGCCTTGCATGGGCGTCGGCCCCCAGCGCAACGGATCGGGCGAGGCGCATTCGCCCTCCGCCGCACCGCTTTTCCAGAGCGCCTGCGACAACGCCTCGTAGCCCCCGACGACGACCGACGGCCGGCGACGGTACATCCAGGTGCGCTGGTTGTCGGCCCGCGGTGCGGTGAAGGCGCTGCCGGACAGCAGCTCGGCATACAGCCCGTGCGGCGCGCGCTGCGGGCTGTTGCGGCCGATGGGCAGTGCGCCGGGCACGGCTTCGCTGGTGTGCTGGTTGCCAAAGCCCGTCAGGTACTTCATGGAGCTCAGTTCAGTCATGGTGTTCGTGCGCCAACGCGAAGGCTTGCCGAAGCACCTCACGGTCGCCAATGTGGTTGCACAGGATCAACGCAAGCCGCGCCAGCCAGTCGGCCGCGGCGGCGTCGGTGAGGCCGGCCTGGGCGGCAATGAGCTCGGCGTAGAAAACATCCGCCTCGCCCCCGAAATTTGGGGTCAGTGTCAATTTATGCATCGGGCTTCCCTTGAGCTCGGGCCAGCGCGGCGCGCAGCACGTCGGCATCGAAGCGGTGCCAGCGCGCAGCCACGATGGCGTCGGGACGGATCAGATGAACGCTGCCGGGCCGTGCGCCGTAGCGCGTGGCCGCAACGCCCTCAGCCGGCAGCGTGACCACACGCACACCGGCCGCTGGCACCGGCCAGCCGAAGGCCAGCAGCACGAACTCCGAGCCGAACAGTTCGCTGAGCCAGCCCTCGTCCAACGGTGCGTCCGGCGCCGGGCAACCCGGTGCAGGGCCACCCGCCCAGGCCTCGGTGTCCGGCGTGCTCAGCGGCGAGTCGACATGCTCGGTCGGCGCGGACAGACGGCCGCTGTTGACCAAGGGTTTGGCGAAGTCGGTGCGTGCGGCCAGGTCCAGCGCCGCCTTGCGCAGCCGCAAGCTGAGCGCGCTCTTGGGGCTGATGAAGTCGGTCGCGCGCGTGGAGTGGCCGATGTTGTCGTCCGCCGCCTCGATGCGCTCGAACTCATAGGCGTCCAGCAGCATGTCGCCCCCTTCGCCCTTCAGCACGGCGGCCAGCTTCCAGCCCAGGTTGTCGGCGTCCTGCACACCGCTGTTGGCGCCGCGCGCGCCAAAGGGAGAGACCTGGTGGGCCGCGTCGCCGGCCAGCAGCACACGGCCCACACGGAAGCGCTCGGCGCGGCGGCAACAGAATTGGTAGATCGATGACCAAGCCAGCTCGAAACCGTCGGTGCCCAGCATGGCGGCAACGCGAGCCTTGATGCGCTCGGTTTCGCGCTCCGCCTCAACATTCGCATCGCGGCCGAGCTGGAAGTCGATGCGCCACAAGCCATCAGCCTGCGCATGCAGCAGCACGGACTGGCCGCGGTGGAAAGGCGGATCGAACCAGAACCAGCGCTCGGGCTTGGCGGGGTCCAGCCCACGCGGCTGCACGCCGGGGGCGAGGCGCACGTCGGCGATCAGGAAACGGTCCTCGAACACCTGTCCTTGAAAGCCCAAGCCCAGCAGCGTGCGCGTGGGGCTGCGCGCGCCGTCGCAGCCAACGACCCAGTCGGCCCGCATGTCGAACAGGCCGTCGGGCGTGCGCACATTCAGCGTGACACCGGCCTCGTCCTGCTCCAGCCCGATCAACTCATGCTTGCCACGCAGCTCGATCCGCCCATCCAGTTGTACCGCGCGCACGAGCTTGGCCTCGACCACGTCCTGTTGCAGGTTCACCATCGCCGGCATCTTGTGATGGCTCTGTGGCAGCAGGTCGAAGGCATACGCCTCGCGCTCGCCGTGGAAGACGCGGCCGCGCTGCCAGCGCACGCCTTCGCGCGCGATGGCCTCCCCGATGCCGAGACGGTCGAACACCTCCAGCGTCTTCTTGGCCCAGCAGACGGCGCGCGAGCCCTCACCGATGCGGTCGCTGTCGTCGATGACGACGACGGGCACATCGCGCCTGGCGAGATCGAGCGCCAGCGTCAGGCCGACAGGTCCGGCGCCGACGATAACGACCGGGCGGCGCTGCGGCTGGGCGCTGCGCTGCTCCAAACTCTGGTGATACGGGTACTGCGGCAGATCCATACCGCGTCAGGCCCCTTCCAAGGCCTTCCACATTTCCACGTCGCGCTCGGCGGTCCAGATGCGCGGATGCGATGTGCCACCGGCCTCGTCGTAGGCGCGGGTCACGTCGAAGGGCATGCAGTGGTCGAAGATGACCCAATGGCCGTACCTGGGCCGCAGCGCGGCCAGGGTGCGCTGGTACACCGCCTTCAATTCCTCGTTGGCATTCACGCCCGCTTGCACGGCTGCGAACAGCTCACTGACGAAAGCGCGCGTGCCGGACAAGCCTGCAGCAACCTGCTCGGCACCTTTCAACGCCGGTCCACGCCCTGGCACGAGKGTGTTGGCGTTGAGCGCGGCGATGGCATCCAGCGTTGCCGGCCAGTCGGCAAAGTGCGCGTCGCCGCAGTAAGGCGTCGCGTCGAATTCGACGAGATCGCCGCTGAACAGCGCCCGCTCCTCGGGCAGCCAGGCCACCGTGTCGCCCGCCGTGTGGCCGCGGCCGGGCGAGAACATCTCGACCTTGACGCCGCCCAGGTCCAGCGTGAGCCGGCCGCTGAACGTCAGCGTCGGCCAGGTCAGCCCTGCCGGCACGGACTCGACGTTGCGGAACAGCCGCGGGAAGCGGCCGATCTCGCTGGCCTTGTCCTGCTCGCCGCGCTCCTTGATGAGCGCCAGCGTCGCGTCGCTGGCAATGACCTGCTCCAGGCCCTCGGCCTTGAAGGCCGACGCGCCCAGCACGCGCACCGCGTGGTAGTGGCTGAGCAGCACGTACTTGATCGGTGCGGCCGTCACTTCGCGGATGCGACGGATCACGTCGGCCGCCATGACGGGCGTGGCCTGGGTGTCCACCACCATGACCGCATCGCGGCCGATGACGATGCCGGTGTTGGGGTCACCCTCGGCGGTGTAGGCCCAGGCGTGCTCGGACAGGCGTTCGAAGGTGACCTTTTTCTCTTCCAGGTCGGCTTGCGAGGCAAAGGCTTTGGTCGTCATGCGGGTCTCCAACATCGAAGCCGAAATTTATCCTATTACAAATCAATTCACCAATATAGAATTTTCAGCATGGTTGAGCCCAAGGCCCCGCGAGGCATCCAGAGCATCGAAGTGGGTGGTCAATTGCTGCTGGCACTGGCCCACCGCGGCAGACCCATGGCATTGAAGGACCTGGCCCGAGAGGCTGGCATGACGCCGGCCAAGGCCCATCCCTACCTCGTCAGCTTCATCAAGCTCGGCCTCGTGGAACAGGAGGGCGGCAGCGGGCCCTATGGCCTCGGGCCGCTGGCACTGCAGCTCGGCCTCATCAGCCTGCAGCAGTACGACCCCGTGAGGCTGGCCACGCCTGTCATCGAGGAACTGGCCCAAAAGATCGGCCACACGGTCGCCATTGCCGTCTGGGGCACACACGGCCCCACCATCGTGCGCGTGGCCGAGGGGCCGACGCCCGTGCACATCAGCATGCGCCATGGCACGGTGATGAGCCTGGCGGGCACGGCGTCGGGGCGCCTGTTCGCGGCCTATCGCACTGAGGAAGCGGCGGCGCTGGCGCAGACCCTGCCGGAAGAGGCGGTCATCGCCGCCGTGCGCGCGGCGGGCCTGGCCACGTCGCGGGACAGCGTCGTCGCCGGGGTCAGCGCTGCGGCCGCACCCGTCTTCGACGCCTCCGGGCGCCTGGTGTTGGCCTTGACAGCCATCGGGCCCACTGCCGGCTTGGACATCAGTCTTCAAGCACCGCTGGCCGCCGCGTTGCGGGATGCTGCAGCGCTGTTGTCACGGCGCCTGGGCCGATGAAACATCTCAGCCGCCACGACAGGCAGGCGACAGCAAGTTTTGCTGAAAACCAAGCAAACTATTTTTGCGACCTGGAACACGAGTTCAAGAATCTTTCGACTCAGTTGGCAACTTGTGATTCAAAACATATCTCTTAACGTCATATCTGATCAAATAAAGAGATAGATGGTCACATTTGATCTTCACATGCTGCCGAACCATGGCGGAACGTGAAGATGGATTGCTGGTTGGCAAACTGCAGCATTCCAGCCACACCCGCGCATGCTTGGGGGGCGCGATAAATCTCATTGCGATCAATGACTTGCGCTCCAAAACGGCCCTGCATCAGCTGCATTTGAAGAATGGCTAGGGGTTTTCCCAAGCCGGTCTGAATTTCGCGCGCTCCGAGAATTTGCTTCAGCCGCCGCCCGATCGGGCGGTTTGTCTCTTGGCTGAACCGTCTGGCAACACACCCGCTTGCCATTCCTTTCTGG
>NZ_JBFUMO010000071.1:0-16982 GCF_054049355.1 Roseateles sp. P5_E11
GTCTACAACTACCGCGGCAAGTACGTGTCGAGCACCACGGCACCGTCCCCGACGGCCAACAGCCAGGGCAATTCGACCATCGGTGGTGTGCTGATGCCTTCCGCGCCGACGATCGCGGCACCGGTGTCCAACGTGGCCTTCTCGGCCAACTACAACGTCACACCGGAATTGCAGATCTCGTTCAGCGCCACCAACCTGACCAACCCGGTCCGCGCCACCTATCGCTATAGCGAGGCGGAGCAGCAGAAGGTCGACGCGTCAGGCCGCCAGTACTACCTGGAGGCGCGCTACAAGTTCTGAGACTTGCCTTGGCGCATCCTCGGCGCATCCAGGAAAGGCCGGCTCGCGCCGGCCTTCTTCATTCCTCAGCGGTTTCTCTTCTTCGACACTTCATTGCCGACGACGCCGCCGGCCGCAGCGCCGATGGCGGCACCGGTGGTTGTGCCGGTCACCGCGCCGCCGACGACAGCGCCAGCCGTGGCGCCGACGATGGTGCTGGTCTCACGGGACGACATGCCCGCACAGGCCGTCAGGGCCAGCGTCGCGGCTGCGGCGAGGGACAGGACCGTCACGCGCCAATAGGCGCCATTCGGGCTGGAAAACGTTGCAAAGCTGTTCATGGTCTGCTCCTTGAGGGAGGTGATCAGGTGAGTCAACTTTCGTCGCCAGCCGCCGGCGCCGGAACCAGCCCAGGGGCCGATGAGGCGTGGGACTTGTCCTAGCGTACAAAGCAAAGAGCCACCCGAAGGTGGCTCTCGTCCTACAGGGCTTGTCAGCCAGTCACTTGGGCGCCGAGGCGGCGTCGGCCATGCACTTCTTGATGTGGCTCTTGGCTGCGGCGCCATGCAGCTTCTTGTCGGCGGCAGACTTGTCGCAGGCGGCGCTGGAAGGAGCAGCTGCGGGCGCAGATGCTGCAGCGGCGCCACCGGACAGGCATTCCTTCATGAAGGCCTTGCGCTCGTCACCCTTCTTGCCGCCGGTCTTGGCCTCGGCATTGCAGGCCTTCATCTTGTCCTGCTGCGGCGTGGCCTGGGCCCCAAAGGCAACGGCGGCACAGGCGAGCAGGATGGCAATTCGTTTCATCGGGAACTCCTTCTTCGGGAGGTGGATAGGCGAGTCAATTCAAGCATGCGCCCATGACACTGCCAAGCCGTGTTTCATCGGCGTCACAGAATTCTTCGCGGATGGTGCAGAGCCTCGTGGGCCGCGTGAAGGCGGCGCACCAGCACGCGGATGAAACCGCGGTCGAAGCGGTGCTGGCATTCGGGGCTCAGCTGGCCGACGGACTCGGGCGTGAAGCAGATCGTCGTGCACTCCTGGCTGACACGGATGTCGGCGCTGTGCCGGCGCAGGTCGGGGTTGGGCGCCAGATAGGCCATCTCGCCCACCGAGGTGCCCTGGCCCAGCGAGGCCACCAGCCGGCCGTCGCGGAAGACCTGGACCTCGCCCTGGGCAATGATGTGAAAGCTGTTGCCCTCCTGGCCGCGCCTGAATAGGGCATGGCCAACGGGGTAGCGCTTCCAGCGCGCGCGCCTCACCACCTCCCACAGCTGCACGTCGCCAAAGTCGGCAAAGAACTCCAGCGAGCGCAACAGGTTGAAACGTTCGGAGTCACGCACCTCGCCGAGGCGGTTCAGCGGCACCTGCTGGCTGGCCACCAGCGCCGACAAGGCCTGCGCAAAGCTCTCCCAGTCGGCGAAGCGCTCATGCGGGTTCTTGGCCAGCGCGCACAGCACGACGGCATCCAGCCCCTCGGTGACGCCCTGGCGCTGGCCCATCAGCGGCAGCGGCGGCTGGTGGTAGATCTGGTGCATCAGCGCCATCTGGTGCGGCGCATCGAAGGGCGGGCGGCCGCTGATCAGGTGGTAGAGCACGGCGCCCAGGGCGTAGATGTCGGCACGGCAGTCGACATCGCCGCCCTCGATCTGCTCGGGCGGCATGTAGGCGAGCGAGCCGACGCGGTGGATCTGGGTGGAATCGGCCAGCAGGTTGAGGGCCGAGCCGAAATCGCTGACCTTGACGTCGACGACCTGGCCGCCTTGGTCCAGCACGGCCAGCAGATTGGCCGGCTTGACGTCGCGGTGGATGACGCCCTGGCGGTAGACATAGCTCAGGGCCATCGCGCACTTGAAACCCAGCTCGACGATCTGGTCCAGCGGCAGCAGGCGGTCGCTGCGGCAGAAGTGCTTCAGCGTGACACCGGGCACGTACTCCATGACGAGATAAGGCGCGGCCTCCTCGGACACGGCGTCGACGATGGCCACGACATTGGGGTGGTGCAGCCGCCCGGCCAGGGCCGCCTCGGCGCTGAAGAAGCGGTTGCTGAAATCGCTGGCCGGTGCATTGGGCGGCGGCGCCCAGGCGCGCATGCGCTTGATAGCCACCTCCTTGTCCTGGAAGGGATCGCGGGCCAGGAAGACATCACTGGTTGCCCCCTCGCCCAGGCGCTTGAGCACCTGGTAGCGGCCGATATGGGCGGGCAGATCGTCAGCAGAGGCGGTCATCGCGAGGCATGATACGGGCCGCTCCTGGAGGTGCCGGCCCTTGTTCTCCCACGTATTTCTCGGTACTCGTGACTTCGAGCGCGCCTTGGCGTTCTACCGTCCGTTGATGGCACTGCTGGGCGTGGCCGAGCGCTTCTGCGAACCCGAAAAACCTTGGGCCGGATGGCAAAGCAGCCCCGGGCCACGGCCATTGTTTCTGCTCGGCAAACCTTTCGACGGCGAGGAGCACGTGCCCGGCAATGGCCAGATGGTGGCGCTGCTGGCTGCCGATCGCGCGCAGGTGGACCAGGCCCATGCGCTGGCCCTGGCCCACGGCGGCCGCTGCGAGGGCGCCCCGGGGCTGAGGCCCCAGTACCACGCGAACTACTACGGCGCCTATTTCCGCGACCCGGACGGCAACAAACTCTGCGTCGCCTGTCACGAGTCGACGGCCGGCTGAGTCGGCGCCGCCGGCGGCTCATGCGTTCAGGGGCTGCCTCCTAGAATCCCGCCCATGATCCAAGCCAAGCAGGCGCTGCTCGCCGCACTCGCCGACTCCCTCCAGGAAATTGCCCCCGGATCGAACGCCGCCGTGGCCTTCGAATCCCCCAAGCAGGCCGCCCATGGCGACTTCGCCTGCACCGCCGCCATGCAGCTGGCCAAGCCGCTCAAGGCCAACCCGCGCGAGCTGGCCACCCGACTGATCGCCGCGCTCGAAGCCAAACCGGCCTTCCAGACCTGGGTGCAGGCGCTGGAGATTGCCGGCCCGGGCTTCATCAACATCCGCCTCAAGCCCGAAGCCAAGCAGGCTGTCGTCGGCGAAGTGCTGGCCGCCGGAGCGAAGTTCGGTCACCGCGCGCCCACGGCCAAGCACGTCATGATCGAGTTCGTGTCGGCCAACCCGACCGGCCCGCTGCACGTGGGCCATGCCCGTCAGGCGGCGCTGGGTGATTCGCTGTGCTCGGTGTTCCAGAGCCAGGGCCACGACGTGACCCGCGAGTTCTATTACAACGACGCCGGCGTGCAGATCGCCACGCTGGCCAACTCCACGCAGATGCGCCTGAAGGGCTTCAAGCCCGGTGACGCCGAATGGCCCGAGGCGGCCTACAACGGCGACTACATCCAGGACATCGCCGACGCCTTCCTCGCCAAGGAAACGGTCAAGGCCGACGACCGCGAGTTCACCGCCTCGGGCGACGTGAACGACCTGGACAGCATCCGCCAGTTCGCCGTCGCCTACCTGCGCCACGAGCAGGACCTGGACCTGCAGGCTTTCGGCCTGAAGTTCGACAGCTATTTCCTGGAGACCAGCGTCTACGCCGGCGGCCAGTTGGAGAAGACGGTCGAGCGCATCGTCGCCAATGGCAAGACGTATGAAGAAGGCGGCGCGCTGTGGTTCCGCTCGACCGACTACGGTGACGACAAGGACCGCGTGATGCGCAAGTCCGAGGGTGGCTTCACCTATTTCGTGCCGGACATCGCGTACCACATCAACAAGTTCGAGCGCGGCTACACGCAGTGCATCAACATCCAGGGCACCGACCACCACGGCACCATCGCCCGCGTGCGCGGCGGCCTGCAGGCGGTCGACATGGGCATCCCGCAGGGCTTCCCGGACTACGTGCTGCACAAGATGGTCACGGTCATGAAGGGCGGCGAGGAGGTCAAGATCTCCAAGCGCGCCGGCAGCTATGTGACGCTGCGCGACCTGATCGACTGGACCAGCCGCGACGCGGTGCGCTTCTTCCTGATCAGCCGCAAGGCCGACACCGAGTTCGTCTTCGACATCGACCTGGCACTGAAGGCCAACGACGAGAACCCGGTGTTCTACGTGCAGTACGCCCATGCGCGCATCTGCTCGGTGATCCGCAAATGGGGCGGCGACGTGTCCACCATCGCCGACGCCGACATGAGCCTGCTGACCGCGCCGACCGAGGAGGCGCTGATGCTCAAGCTCGCCGCCTATCCCGACATGCTCGCGGGTGCCGCCGCCGGCATCGCGCCGCATGACGTGGCCTTCTATGCCCGCGATCTGGCGGGTGCGTACCACTCCTACTACGGCGCCGAACGGGTGCTGGACCAGGCACCCGAGCTGAGCCGCGCCCGCGTCGCGCTGCTGGCCGCGACGCGCCAGGTGCTGGCCAATGCACTGGGCATGCTGGGCGTCAGCGCGCCCGAGCAGATGAACCGCGATATTCCTGAATCTGCCGAATCCCTCACGGAGAACGAATGACTGCTGTCTCGAAACCCGCCGGCCAAAAGAACCAGAAAGGCGGCTTCGTCCTCGGGCTGATCGTCGGCCTGCTGGTGGGCCTGGCCGTTGCGCTGGGCGTGGCCCTGTACATCACCAAGGTGCCCATCCCCTTCGTGAACAAGGTGCCCCAGCGCACGGCCGAGCAGGACGCCGCCGAAACCGAGCGCAACCGCAACTGGGATCCGAACGCGCCGCTGGCCGGCAAGGCCGCCCGCAGCGCCAGCGGTGTCGTCAACGCGCCGGTGGCGACTGCGCCGCCGCCGCCGCCCAGCACGAACGCCAGTGCGGCCGCCGCGACGGCCAGCGCCGCCGCCACGGCAGCCCTGCCCCCGCCTGCCAAGCCAGCCGCCAAGGCCGAAGCACCCGCCTCCGCGCCCACCGCGACAGCTGCCGCCGGTGCCGACGCCTATGTCTACTTCGTGCAAGCCGGCGCTTTCACCCGCCCCGAAGAGGCCGAGTCCCAGAAGGCCAAGCTGGCCATCCAGGGCTTCACCGCCAAGGTCATGGAGCGCGAGCAGAACGGCCGCACCGTCTTCCGCGTGCGCCTAGGCCCCTCGGACACGCGCGAGGCCGCCGAAGACTTGCAGCGCAAGATTGAAGGGGCTGGCTTCGAGGCCAATCTCGTTCGTGTACAACGCTGACCCAACCACAGCCTGAAGGATGACTGCCGCCATGAAGCGCCGCGATTTCTCCGCCCTGCTCGCCTCCGCGCCCCTCGCTGGTGCTGCCGGCAACGCCCTCGCCCAGGGCGGCCCCATTGAAGGCCGCCAGTACCTGGTGCTGAACCCGCCACTGCCCACGACGCCGGGCAAGATCGAGGTGATCGAGTTCTTCTGGTATGGCTGCCCGCACTGCAAAGTCTTCGAGCCGGCCATCGAGGCCTGGGCCAAGCAGTTGCCGGCCGACGTGGCCTTCCGCAAGGTGCACGTGGCCTTCCGCGCCAACGTCAAGATCCACCAGCGCATGTTCTTTGCGCTGGAGTCCATGGGCAAGGAAGCGGCCGCGCGCCCGGCCATCTTCAATGCCATTCACCAGCAGGGCCTGGCCCTGGACGACGCCAAGAGCCAGGCCAAGTTCCTGGCCCCCCTGGGCATCGACCCGGCCAAGTACCAGGACGCCTACAACTCCTTCGGCGTCGTCACTAAATGCGCCCAGGCGGAGAAGCTGTCCGAGGCCTATCACATCGACGGCGTGCCCAGCATCGGCGTCGGTGGCCGCTTCCTGACGTCGCCCAGCCAGGCCGCCGCCGGCCAGCGCCTGCCCGAGGAGGAGCTCGGCCAGAAAGCGCTGCAGATCACCGAATTTCTGATCCAGCGCGTGAGGAACAAGGCATGAGCGCCGCGCCGGGCCGCCCCAAGCAAGCTCGCTTCCGCTCAGGCGGTCAGGCCGCAGGCCGAAGGGTGCCAACATGAAGCGCCGGGAAGCCACCGCGATCCTGATCGCAGGCGGCTTCGCGCCAGCCGTGTTCGCCCAGGGCGGCCCGGTCGAGGGCAAGCACTACGCGCGCCTGGGCCAGACCCTGCCGGGCACGCCCGGCAAGATCGAGGTCATCGAGTTCTTCTTCTACAAGTGCCCGCACTGCAATACCTTTGACCCRCTGCTGGAGGCCTGGGTGCACCAGCTGCCGGCCGACGTGAGCTTTCGCCGCGTGCCGGTGGGCGCGCAGCTCGTGCTCAAGCTGCACCAGCGCATGTACTACGCCCTCGAGGCGATGGGCGCGCTGACGCCGGCAGTGCACGGCGGCATCTTCAGCGCCTTCCACCGTGGCGGCGTCGAAGCCAATGACGAGGCTGCCGTCGTCGCCCTGGTCGGCCGGTTGGGCGTGGACACGGCCAAGTTCAAGCAGGCCTTCGGCTCCTTCGGCGTGCAGGCCAAGGTGCAGCAAGGCATGAAGCTGGCCGAACTGAGCGGCGCCGACAGCACGCCGACGCTCGTCATCGGCGGACGCTGGCGCACCGACCCTGGCATGGCGGGTACGCCCGGCCAGAGCGAGGTGGCCCAGRGCCAACAAGCGCTGGCCGTGGCGGACTTCCTCGTCAAGATGGCACGCGCTGGCAAGGTTTCCTGACGGACTTGCCGCCTGGGAAAGGCTGGGGACGGCAACCGGCCCCTAGAATGGCCTGCAACTTCCGTGCCGCCATGCCCCGCCAACTGATCCCGCTCGCCGCTGCGCTCACTCTGGCGCTCGCCTTCTCCGCCGCCCAGGCGGAGAAAGCCGATCGGCTCAAGCCCATGGTTTTCACGGCCGACAAGGAAGGCCGGATCGACAGCGTCAACCAGCGCACCGAGCTGTTCGGCAACGTCATCATCACCAAGGGCACGCTGATGCTGCGCGCCGAGAAGGTGGACGTGCGCGAGACCCGGGACGGCTACCACCAGGCCTATGCCAGCGGTGCAACCGGCCAGCCGGTCAGCTTCCGCCAGGCGCGCGACACGCCCGGCGAAGCCATCGAAGGCCATGCCGATCAGCTCGAATACGACACCAAGTCCGAGACCGTGCGCTTCATCGGCAATGCCAATGTGCGCCGCATGAACGGGGCGACGGTGGCCCAGGAAGTCACGGGCGCCGTCATCATCTATGACAGCCGCACCGAGGTCTTCGCGCTGGAAGGCGGCAGCGCCTCGCCCAACCCGAATGGCCGCGTGCGCATGGTGCTGATGCCGCGCGCCCAGCCCGACACCCCGGCCTCGGCGCCCCCGGCAGGGCTGCCGCTGCAGCCATCCACGACGATCACACCGCCGAAATCTCCATGACCACGGCCGAACCCGTCACCAGCCGCCCCGCGGCGGAATGCGGAAGCCGCCTTGAGGCCGAGGCGCTGGCCAAGACCTATGGCGTGCGCAAGGTCGTCAAGAATGTCCATGTGCGCGTGGACTGCGGCGAGGTCGTCGGCCTGCTCGGCCCCAATGGCGCGGGCAAGACGACCAGCTTCTACATGATCGTCGGGCTGGTGCGTTCGGACGCCGGCGTCATCCGCATCGACGGCGCCGAGGTGCAGCGCCTGCCCATCCATGCCCGCGCCCGTCTGGGCCTGAGCTACTTGCCGCAGGAAGCGTCGATCTTCCGCAAGCTGACCGTCGAGCAGAACATCCGTGCGGTGCTGGAGCTGCAGCAGGACGAACGCGGCAAGGCCCTGTCCAAGGCACGCATCGACGAGCTGCTGAACAGCCTGCTGCACGACCTCTCCATCGAAGGCCTGCGCGACAGCCCGGCGCCGGCGCTGTCGGGCGGTGAGCGCCGTCGCGTCGAGATCGCCCGGGCGCTGGCAACACAGCCGCGCTTCATCCTGCTGGACGAGCCCTTCGCCGGCGTCGACCCCATCGCGGTGCTGGAGATCCAGCGCATCATCGGCTTCCTGAAGGCGCGCGGAATCGGCGTGCTGATCACGGACCACAACGTCCGCGAGACGCTGGGCATCTGCGACCGCGCCTACATCATCAGCGAGGGCGCCGTGCTCGCCGAAGGCACGCCCGACGAGATCGTGGCCAACGCCGACGTGCGCAAGGTCTATCTCGGCGAAAACTTCAGAATGTGATGAGCCCCTCGTCCAGTCTTGCCCTGCTGAACGCGGGCCAGCCTAGCCGGTCTTGCAGACCGCGCTGCGGCTTGCGCCGCATCCCTTCGGCAGGCACATCGCGCCCACTGGGCGCAATGTGTCCGGCCTCAGCCCCCGAGGGGGCGGCGATGCTTGCGGCATCGAGCCGCAAGCACATCGCCATGGCGGGCCGGCTAGGGAGCGGCCCGGCGCTCGGCCCGCACAACTCACACGCGAGCGTTTCTCCATGAAGCAGACGCTCCAGGTCAGGCTCAGTCAGCATCTCGCGCTGACGCCCCAGCTGCAGCAATCCATCCGGCTGCTGCAGCTGTCCACGCTGGAGCTGCACCAGGAAGTCGAGCAGATGCTGGCCAGCAACCCGCTGCTGGAGACCGAAGAGGAATTCACCGTCAGCACGCCCGAGCTGGCCAGCAATGCGCCGGCCGAAACGTCGGCCGCGGAAACCAGCAGTGACACCGGTGCCGAAGCAGAGACCGCAGAAGCTCCCGAGCTGAGCGGCGAGGACTTCGGCGGCACCGAGCGCGAGGACTGGGAGAACGGCACCGAGAAGGACGACTTCGACGGCATCCGCGAGCTGCCCTCCAGCAGCGGCAGTGGCAGCGGCGACGACGACGGCGAGCGCGAGAGCCAGGAATTCGCCGAACTGACGCTGGCCGAGCACCTGGCCGAGCAGCTCGCCGGCCACCACCTGTCACCGGAAGATCGCGCCGCCCTGCAGGTGTTGATCGAATCGCTGAACGAGGACGGCTACCTCGAAGACCCGCTCGAGGAGATCGCCGCGGCCCTCATCGAAGACGAAGAGGCCCGCGAGGACCTGCTGGACCGCCTGCGCATCGCGCTGCGCCTGCTGCAGAGCCTGGAGCCCGCGGGCATTGCCGCGCGCGACCTGTCCGAATGCCTGGTGCTGCAGCTGCGCGCCTGCCCGAAGTGCCCTGCCCAGGTCATCGCCATCCTGATCTGCAAGGGTCATCTGGAATTGCTGGCCCGGCGCGACATGCGCCGCCTGATGGCCGAGACTGGTGCCGACGAAACCATGCTGCGCGAAGCCCAGGGGCTGATCACCCAGCTCGAGCCCAAGCCCGGCCGGCGCTTCACTCAGGGCGCCGCGGCGGCCATCGTGCCGGACGTCATCGTGCGCAAGAGCGGCCGCGAATTCCGCGTCATGCTCAACCCCGAGGTGGCGCCCAAGCTGCGCATCAACGACCTCTATGCCAACGCATTGCGCGCCACGCGCGGCGGCATCAGCAACTCGCCGCTCGGCGGCCAATTACAGGAGGCGCGCTGGTTCATCAAGAACATCCAGCAGCGCTTCGACACCATCCTGCGCGTCAGCCAGGCCATCGTCGAGCGCCAGCGCGGCTTCTTCACGCATGGTGCGCTGGCCATGAAGCCGCTGGTGCTGCGCGAGATTGCCGACGAGCTCGGCCTGCACGAGTCCACCATCTCGCGCGTGACGACGGCCAAGTACATGGCCACCAGCTGGGGCACTTTCGAGCTGAAGTATTTCTTCGGCTCAGGGCTCAGCACCGAGGCCGGCGGCGAGGCGTCCAGCACCGCGGTGCGCGCACTGATCAARCAGTTCGTCGCCGCCGAGGACATCAAGAAACCGCTGTCCGACAGCGCGCTCGCGGCCATGCTGGAAGAGCAGGGCATCCAGTGCGCGCGGCGCACGGTGGCCAAATACCGCGAGGCGATGAAGATCGCACCGGCGAATCTGCGCAAGGCGCTTTAGGCGCCGCTTCGCCTTCAGCCCTGCGGCAACGCGCCCTTGCGCCACTCCCTCGGCGACTGCCCCGTGTGCGCCCGGAAGGCGCGTGACAGCGCCGCCTCGCCGCCRTAGCCCACGTCCGCCGCGATGTGCTTGAGAGCCCGCCCTTCGCGCAGCCCCTTCTGCGCCAGGCCGATGCGCCAGCGCTGCAGGTAGACGCCCGGCGTGCAGCCGACGACGTCGCGGAAGGTGTTGGCGAATACGGTGCGCGACATGCCGGCCTGCGCCGCCAGCTCCTCCAGCGGCCACTCGAGCTGGGGTGAGTCATGCAGGGCCACCAGTGCCCCGCGCAGCCGTGGGTGTGACAGGCCGGCCAGCATGCCCGACTCCACCTGGCCCTGCGACATCAGCTCGCGCAGCACCCAGATCATCAGCACCTCGAACAGCCGGTTCAGCATCAGCTGGCGGCCGCAGTGAGTGGCTTCGGCCTCGGCGAACAGCTGGCCCAGCACCGGCGCGCAGCTCGGCACCGCCGCCAGCGGCAGGCAGACCCAGGGCGGCAGCGCCGCGGCGATGGGGTGGCTGGCGCCGCCTTCGAAGGCCATGTGGGCACAGACGAACTGGGCGCCGCAACTCGGGTCCGTGACGAAGCGATGCGCCAGCGGGCGCGGGTAGAGCAGCAGGCTGGGCTTGTCGATGCGCAGCAGCTCCGGCGCGCCGTGGTGCACCTCGACGCCGCCCTCGCGGATCAGGTGCAGCTGGCCGCGCCCGGCCTGGGGCTCCAGGCTGTTGACGCCGCACAGCGGGCCGGTCTGGAAGGTCTCGGCCCGCACGGCGAAGTGCGTGAAGAGGGCGGCAAGTCGGTCGGCCATGGTCAGTACGAATTGCAAACTAAGACGTACCAAATGGTATTTCAAGTACGAGCTTCATCGGCAAAGTTCGTTCTGTCGCAAGACAAACAAACCCCACCCCAAGACACCGACTTCCAGGAGCCCCGCCATGACCCGCCAACCCAGCTTCAACCGCGCCGTTTTCCAGCTGCTGTTCGCCAGCGTCGCCCTCGTCGGCGCTTCGGCCAACGCCCAGTCCTATGTGACGGACCCCGAGTCGGGCACCAGCGTCAGCGTGGCGTCCACCGTCTCGCGGGCCGAGGTGCTGGCCGACCTGAAGGTCTACCAGGAGTCGGGCCTCGCCGCTGCCGAGCGCGCCGCAGCTGAGACCGGCCAGGACACGCCCGCCCTGCTGGCCGCACGCCAACGCTACGCCACCCTGCGCCAGGGCGACCGCTATGCCGCCCTGGTGGCCGAGTACGCCGCGCGCCGCGGCGAAGCCCACCGCCCCGCCTGATTGCCGCGCCCCAACCCCATCACCCTCGAAAGCCCCCCATGAACGCCTTCACCCGCATCGCCCTCGCCGCCACCCTCGCCATCGGCGGTGTTGCTGCCCAGACCCAGGCCACGGCCGCCCCGGCACAGGCGGCCATCGCCAGCCCCTACGTCGCCGCCAACGACGGCACGCCCCTCTACGTCAAGGACTGGGGCCCCAAGACCGGCCCGGTCGTCGTCTTCAGCCATGGCTGGCCGCTGAACGCGGACAGCTGGGAGTCGCAGATGCAGTTCCTCGCCGAGAAGGGCTACCGCGTCATCGCCCATGACCGGCGCGGCCACGGTCGCTCGGGCCAGCCCTGGGCGGGCAACAACATGGACCAGTACGCCGACGACCTCGACGCCGTGCTGCGCGCGCTGGACGTCAAGCGCGCCACGCTGGTGGGCTTCTCCACCGGCGGCGGCGAAGTGGCCCGCTACATCGGCCGCCATGGCACGGCGCGCGTCGCCAAGGCCGTGCTGGTGAGCGCCGTCACGCCCATCATGGGCCAGTCGCCCAGCCACCCCGAAGGCGTGCCCACCGCTGTGTTCGACAGCCTGCGCAAGGCCTCGCTCGACAACCGGGCCCAGCTCTACAAGGACATCGCCGGCGGCCCCTTCTTCGGCTTCAACCGCCCCGGTGCCAAGCCTTCAGCCGGCCTGGTCGACAGCTTCTACGTGCAGGGCATGCAGGCCGGAGCCAAGGCCACCTACGACAGCATCGAGGCCTTCTTCCATTCCGACTTCCGCGCCGACCTGAAGAAGTTCGACATCCCGACGCTTGTCATCCACGGTGCCGACGACCAGATCGTGCCCATCGAGACCACCGGCCGCGCCACGGCCAAGCTGGTCAAGGGCGCCCGCCTCATCGAGTACGCCGACGGCCCGCACGGCATCACCGACACGCACAAGGACCGCCTCAACCAGGACCTGCTGGACTTCGTGCGCCAGTAAGCCTCAGGGGAGCCGGGCAGTGCCCGGCTCGTCCTAGTCTTTGGACGGCCCGGTCTCCGGCGCCAGCGGCTCGAACACAAAGCGCATGCCGCGCGTGTAGCTCTCGGCCTTGGTGCCGGCATGACGCTCGCCGTCGATGGTGCGGTTCTGGAACACCAGGCCCGGGTGCTTCAGCTCCGGCAGCAGCGCCTGGTAGCGCTTGATGCCGGCCAGGAAGCCGGGCCACTCGTACTCCGCGCCGGTCACGTAGAGCCGCGCCTTGATGGCCTTGCCCGTCGCGGCATAGGCCTTGGCCTGGCCGATGATCCAGTCGTTGCCCATGACGACGGCCGGGCTGGCGGCGATATAGCCCTTGAAGAGATCGGGCTTGGCATACATCGCGTGCAGCGTGAACAGGCCGCCGAGCGAGCTGCCCGCCAGGTAGCGCTGGGCCGGGTCGGCGCGGTAGTCGCGCTCCATCAGCGGGAAGATGTCCTTTTCCAGTGCCGCGATGAACTTGTCGGCATTGCCGGTGCTGGAAGACAGCGGGTTCATGCGCACGGGCGACAGCTCCCAGCCGCGCAGCTCGCCGTAGTCGAGGTTGTCGCCGGCATAGCCCAGGCCCACCGTGATGAACTCCGGCACGACCTTGTCGTAGTTCAGGTTGTTGTACGAGGCGACGACGGTGGCGAAGTCCCAGTAGCCGTCGGTCACGTAGAGCACCGGATAACGGCGCTTCGGGTCCTTCGTAAACGACCCAGGCAGGTGGATGTGCAGCTGGTAGGTGCGGCCATCCGCGTTCTTGGGCAGGGCGCGCAGTTGCGTGTTGCCGACGGTGTGCGGCGGATAGGCAGGCGCCTGGGCGCATGCCTGAAACGCGGTGAACAGGAAGGCGAGGGCCAGGACGATTCGCTTCATGGCAGGGGTGCACACGGATGATGGCAACGTTGTCAGTTTAGAGGGCGGCGACAATGCAGCCCGTGAGCCTGCCCAACAAACTTTCCCTGTTCGTGTCCTGTGCCGGCGGCGTCGAGCCGCTGCTGGAGGAGGAGCTCAAGCGCTTCCTGCCGCCCGGTGTGCGCAGCAAGGTGGAGCCGCTGCGCGGCGGCTGCGGCCTCGTCGGTGGCCTGGAAGACGCGATGCGCATCAACCTCGAAAGCCGGCTCGCGCAGCGCGTGCTGATCGAGCTGATCGAGGGGCCTTACCGCCACGAGGAAGACCTCTATGCGCTGGCCCGGCGCGTCGACTGGCGCGACTGGATCACACCGCGCGAGACCATCCGCGTCGACACCATCGCGCAGCGCTCGCCGCTGAAGAGCCTGAATTTCACGACGCTGCGCATCAAGGACGCGATCTGCGACCAGCTGCGCGAGCACACCGGCGAGCGACCCAGCGTGGACACGCACTCGCCCGACCTGCCGGTGCTGCTGCACGTCGGCCCCGAACGCGCGGCGATCTATGTCGACACCTCGGGCGAGCCGCTGTTCAAGCGCGGCTGGCGTGTCGACAAGGGCGATGCGCCGCTGAAGGAGACCCTCGCCGCCGCGATGCTGGCCGCCGCCGGCTGGCGCGGCGAGAGCGCCCTGCACGACCCCTGCTGCGGCTCGGGCACCATCCCCATCGAGGCCGCGCTGATCGCCTGTGATTCAGCCCCCGGCCTGCTGCGCCGCTTTGCTTTCGAGCGCCAGATCCCGTTCTCCACGCCCGCGCTGAAGGCCGCCTGGGGCGAGATGGCCCAGGCCGCCCGTGCCCGTGTCCATGCCCCCGCCGTGCCCATCTACGCCAGCGACGTGGCCTTCCGCATGGTCGACTTCGCGCGCCGCAATGCCGAGCGCGCCGGCGTGGCCCAGTACATCCAGTTCAACGGCGGCGACGCACTCGAGCGGCCCGCGCCCCAGCTGCCCGAAGGCATGGCTGGCAGCATCATGATGAACCCGCCCTACGGCGAGCGCATCGAGGTGCGCGGCAAGGCGGCGATGACGCGTGACGCCGGCGGCAGCGAGGAGCGCGATGCCGGCGACGATTTCTTCCCGCGCCTGGCTGCGCACTGGAAGCGCCAGTACACCGAGAACCCCGCCGGCTGGACGGCCTGGATGCTGAGCCCCGACATGAAGCTGCCGAGCAAGATGCGGCTCAAGGAGTCTCGCCGCGTGCCGATGTGGAACGGCCCCATCGAATGCCGGCTGTTCCGCTTCGACCTGGTCAAGGGCTCGGCGCGCAAGGTCACCGAAGGCAATGCGCCCGCGTGAGCTGATCGCTGCCGTGGCGCTGGCGCTGGCTGCGGCCGCCGCCCAGGCCGAGCCCTGCACCCTGGTGTTCGGCCAGGGGCGCAACCCGCCGTTGAAGGACGGGCCGGACTGGGATGATCTGAACCAGCGCTTCAACGCCGCCGTCACCAATACCCTGGACGTCGAGGGCCGGCGCGTCATCCCGATGACGGCGTCCGCCGTGCAGGCCGATCCCGCGGCCGCCGGTGTCGCGCTGCTCGAACAGGCCGACAACCTTCACTGCAACACGCTGATCGAAACCGCCCTCTTTGTGGATCAGAACGACACGCTGGTGCTGCGCTTGCGCGTCTACCCGCTGCTGCCTACGCTGGGCGACGGCGGCGTCATCAACGGCCTGCGCATTGGCGCGCCGCTGTTCGTGACCCAGCGCGACCTCGCCTTGGCAGCGCTGGTGCGCCTCAAGCCCGATCTCGTCGGCCAGCAGATGGCGGCCGAATACCTTCAGCACGACCGCCGTTGACATTGCCCCCTCGCCCAGTCTTGCGGCGCTGAGCGCGCGCAAACCTGGTCGGTCCCCCGAGGGGACGGCGATGCTCGCGGCATTGAGCCGCAAGCACATCGCCAGTCGGGCCGGCTCGGGAGCGGCCCAGCGCTCGGCCCGGAATACCCAGTCATCGCCGCGTGGCAAGGCCGGCAAGCGCCGCGGCGCATAACGCGATCGGCACCAGGCTGGCCCAGTTCATCCACTGCCAGCCGCCCGTCGTGACGAGGGCGCCAGAGGAGAACGAGGTCAGCGTCATGGTCGCGTAGACGCCGGTATCCAGCAGCCCCTGCGCGCGCGTCTTCTCCTCGGGGCGGTAGGCCTGGGTGAACAGTGTCGTGCCGCCGATGTAGAGGAAGTTCCAGCCGATGCCGAGCAGCAGCAATGCGCCGAGGAAGTGGTCGCGGTCCTGGCCCGACAGCGCGAAGGCAACGCAGCCCAGGTTGAGCAGCACGCCCACCGACATGACGGGCAGCACCCCCACGCGCTTGATCAGGGGGCCGGTGAAGAAGCTCGGCACGAACATGCCCAGCACATGCCATTGCAGCACCATGCCGGCGTCAGCGAAGGGCAGGCCGCACTGGCCCATGGCGATGGGCGTGGCGGCCATCAGCAGGTTCATGACGCCGTAACCGAGCGCACTCGCGGCCAGCGCCACCATGAAGACCGGCTGGCGCAGCAACTCGGCGCTGCTGCGGCCGCCGGCACCGGGCGCGGGCTGGACGAGCGCGGGGAATTCGATCAGCGAGATCAGCACCAGCCCCGCCAGCGCAACGCCCATCAACAGCAGGTAGGCGCCGGCAAAGGGCGCCGCCAGCAGATCCTTGCTCGCAGTGGCCAGCCAGGGCCCGAGGATGGCGCCCAGGCAGCCACCGCCCAACACCCAGGAGATCGCGGCCTCGCGCTTGGCCGGTGCGACGAGTTCGGTCGCCGCAAAGCGGTAGAGCGCCGCGTTGGCCGTGTAGTAGCCAGCGATCAGCGTCGCAATGACGACGCCCCAGAAGCTCTGGTGCAGCACGCTCCACAGCGACATCGCGCAGCTGGCGAGGGCGACGAGCAGGCCGATCTGGAAACCGCGTCGGCGCCCGAAGCGCAGCTGGTGGCGCCCCACCATGCGCGCCATCAACGCGCCGCCGGTCACATAGGCGCAGATCGGCAGCGTCGCCATCCATGGCCGCGGCGCCAGCGCCAGCCCCACGAGGCCGTTGATGGCCATGAAGCAGATGTTGTTGGTGAGGAAGAGGCCCTGGGCGAGGACCAGCAGCGCCAGTTTCCTGTTCACGTCAAGGCGAGCCAGGACAGCACCGCCAGCGGGGCGGTGTCCGCGCGCAACACGCGCGGGCCCAGCGTGACGGCCGCAAAGCCACGGGCGCGAGCGGCGTCCTCTTCGGCGTCGCTCAAGCCGCCCTCGGGGCCGCTGAGGAAAAGGGCCCGCTTCTGCGGGAAGGCCGCGACCGGCTCGGCTGCGCGCGGGCTCAGCAAGCCTCGCCATTCGTCGTCGCGATCCGGCAGAGCCGCGAGCCAGGTGGCCAGCGTCTGCACGGGCTCGATGCGAGTCGGCACCGTGCGCCCGCTCTGCTCGGCGGCCGCAACGGCCACGCCCTGCCAGTGGGCGCGTTTCTTGTCGGCCCGCTCGCCATTCAGGCGCAGCACCGAACGCTCGCTCATCAGCGGCTGAATGGCCGCGGCGCCGAGCTCGGTGGCTTTCTCGACCAGGAAGTCCATGCGGTCATTGGCCGGCATGACGACGGCCAGCGTCACCGCACGGGCCAGCTCGCGCTGCGGCCGCTCGGCCGTGAGGAGGCGAACCCGTACCTCGCTGCGGCCCATGGCGGTCACTTCGGCCTGCCATTCAGGGCCGCTGCCGTCGAAGAGGGTCAACGCGTCACCGGGTTGCAGGCGCAGCACCTGCAC
>NZ_JBFUMO010000072.1:0-16882 GCF_054049355.1 Roseateles sp. P5_E11
CTCGTCACCGGCGCCAGCCGCGGCATCGGCCGCGCGATCGCGCTGGCCCTGGCCAACGAAGGCTGGCGCGTCATCGGCACAGCCACCTCTGAATCGGGCGCCGCTGGCATCACCGAGGCCCTTGGCCCCCAAGGCGGTCGTGGCATTGTGCTGAACGTGACCGACGCGGCCGCCAGCCAGGCCGCCGTGGACGACATCGTCGCCAAGGAAGGCGGCCTGCATGTGCTGGTCAACAACGCCGGCATCACGCGCGACGGCCTGTCCATGCGYATGAAGGACGACGATTGGGACGCCGTCGTCGACACCAACCTGAAGGCGGTCTTCCGCCTCGCCCGCGCCGCCACCAAGCCGATGATGAAGCAGCGGTCGGGCCGCATCATCAACATCACTTCCGTCGTCGGCGCCTCCGGCAATGCCGGCCAGGCCAACTACGCTGCCGCAAAGGCTGGTGTGGCCGGCCTGACGCGCTCGCTGGCCCGTGAACTGGGCAGCCGCAACATCACGGTCAACTGCATCGCACCCGGCTTCATCGCCACCGACATGACCGAGGTCTTGCCCGAAGCCCAGAAAGCCGCACTGCTGTCGCAGATCCCGCTGGGCCGCCTGGGCGCCCCCGAGGAAATTGCCGCTGCGGTCGTCTTCCTGGCGTCACCGGGCGGTGCTTACATCACTGGTTCCGAGCTGCACGTCAACGGCGGCATGTACATGGCCTGATTTGGCCCGGGCGCCCTGATCTAGGGGAGCCCATCTAGAGCCCGTAGAATGCTGGGCTGTTTTCAGCAAATCCCTCCTGGAGGATTCATGAGCGATATCGAAGCACGAGTCAAGAAAATCATCGCCGAGCAACTTGGCGTGGCGGAAGCCGACGTTACGAACGAGAAGGCTTTCGTTGCCGACCTGGGCGCCGATTCTCTGGACACCGTGGAACTGGTGATGGCCCTCGAAGACGAGTTCGGCATCGAGATCCCGGACGAAGAAGCCGAGAAGATCACCACCGTGCAGCTGKCGATCGACTACGCCGTCAAGCACCAGAAGGCCTGAAGGCTTTCTTTCTCTCGCAACTCTGATCCGCACTGCATGAGCCGTCGCCGCGTCGTCGTCACCGGTCTTGGCCTGATCAGTCCCGTCGGCAATACCGTTGCCGAAGGCTGGGCCAATATCCTCGCCGGTCGTTCCGGCATCGCCACCGTCACCCGTTTTGACGCCAGCAATCTGGCGTGCCACTTCGCGGGTGAGGTCAAGGGCTTCAAGATCGAGGACTACATCCCCGCGAAAGAAGCTCGGCACATGGATATCTTTATCCATTACGGGCTGGCGGCGTCCATGCAGGCGGTGCGCGACGCCGGTCTTCCGACCGGCGATCAATTGACCGAAGAGCAGGCCGAGCGCATCGGCGTGCTCGTCGGGTCCGGCATTGGCGGCCTGCCGCTGATCGAGGACACCAAGACCGAGCTGATGAACCGCGGCCCTCGCCGTATCTCGCCGTTCTTCATCCCGGCTTCGATCATCAACATGATCTCGGGCCATGTCTCCATCCAGTTCGGTTTCCAGGGACCGAATTTGGCGATCGTGACGGCCTGCACCACGGGCCTGCATGCGATCGGTGAAGCTGGCCGCCTCATCGAGTACGGCGATGCCGACGTGATGGTCGCGGGCGGTGCCGAAGGCGCGGTGTCACCGCTGGGCATCGGCGGTTTTGCTGCTGCCCGCGCGCTTTCCACCCGCAACGACGACCCCGCGACCGCTTCCCGCCCGTGGGACAAGGACCGCGACGGCTTCGTGCTGGGCGAGGGCGCCGGCGTGCTTGTGCTCGAGGAGTACGAACACGCCAAGAAGCGGGGCGCCAAGATCTACTGCGAGCTGTCCGGTTTCGGCATGGGCGCGGACGCGTACCACATGACCGCTCCCAACGTTGATGGCCCCAAGCGCTCCATGCGCGCGGCGCTGCGCAATGCGGGCATGAACCCCGACCAGGTCCAGTACATGAACGCTCACGGCACCTCCACGCCGCTCGGCGACGTGAACGAGACCAACGCGATCAAGCTGGCTTTTGGCGACCACGCCAAGCAAATGGTCATCAGCTCGACCAAGTCCATGACCGGCCACCTGCTGGGCGGCGCGGGCGGCATCGAGTCGGTGTTCACCGCGCTGGCCATCCGCGACCAGGTCGCGCCGCCGACGATCAACATCTTCAACCAGGACCCCGAGTGCGACCTGGACTACTGCGCCAACGAGGCGCGGCCCATGAGGATCGACGTCGCAGCGAAGAACAACTTCGGTTTCGGCGGCACCAACGGCACGCTGATCTTCAAGCGCGTCTGATCGCGCTCGCCGGCGATGCGCCGCACGCCGCCGGTCGTCGTGCATCTGCAGCCCCAACCGGCGGTGCAGGCCTTCGTGTCGTGCATCGCGGCCTTGGCCTCGGGTGGCCTGGCTGCCTGGGCACTCAGTTACCGGGCTCTGGCCTGGCCCATTCTGCTGGCCGTGCCTCTGGTCGCCTGGTGGGCTTGGCGCATGGCCGCCGTGCTGCCGCGACGGCTGCGCTGGGACGGCGAAGCCTGGTGGCTGGACGAGCCCGGTCGCGATGACGGGCCCCGAGTGCAACTGGCCGTGCTGATCGATCTGGATGCCTGGCTGTTGCTGCGCGCCAGCCCCGGCCCACGCTGGCTGCCTTTGTCGCGTACCCAGCAGCCCACGCAATGGACGGCACTGCGCGCGACGCTGTTCTCCGCACCGCGGGCGCCGCAATGAGTGACGCCGATGCCGACGCCCTGCTGGTGCGTGAAGCCCAGGGCGGCAGCCGCGTGGCATTCGACATGCTCGTGTTGAAGTACCAGCGTCGCGTCGAGCGCCTGCTGTCGCGCAGCGTGCGCTCGCCCGAAGACGTGGCCGACCTCTGCCAGGAGACTTTCCTGGCCGTGTATCGCGCATTGCCGGCCTTTCGCGGTGAGAGCGCGTTCTACACCTGGGTCTACCGCATCGCGATCAACGCGGCCAAACGCCACAACGCCCATCGCGCCCGCCAGCGGCCCGTCGAATCCCTGGACGACGGCGAGGGAACTTTCGGCACCGACGCGACTCCAAGCGACGATGCGACCCCCGAGGCCCTGCTCGCCGGTCGCCAGCTGGCACGGGAACTGGACGACGCGGTCGCAGCCCTGGCCGAGGATCAGCGCCGGGCGCTGTTGCTGCGAGAGGTGGATGGCTTGAGCTACGACGAGATCGGCGACCTGATGAACTGCCCGCCGGGCACCGTGCGCTCGCGCATCTTCCGCGCCCGCGAGGCCGTCGCGGCGCGGCTGCGGCCGCTGCTGGGCGGCGGCGGAGGGCGGCGATGGTGAGCGCTGCCGACAACTCACTGAACGAAGCGCTGTCCGCCGTCATGGACGGCCGCGCCACGCCGGTCGATTGGGCGCGCGTGAACGCGGCCTGGGCGAGCGACCCGGGCCTGCGCGAGCGCTGGGCGCTCTGGCATGCGGCCGGTGATGGCCTTCGCGCCACCGAACTGCCGGAACTGCACCGGCAACCTCAAGCGCTGCTCGCAGCCCTGCATGCGCAATTACCGGCCGAGGTGGTCGACCACCCGCGCCGACGCGACTGGCTGGCGCCCGTCGCGGTGGCCGCCAGCTTCGTGGCCCTGGCCCTGGGCGTTGGCCTGCTGCGGCCTGCGCCTGCGCCGGACGCCCAGGTCGCCGCTGCACCGAACACAACACCGCGCGCGCAGGGACTTGGCGGCCTTAGCTTTGCGCAGACCGCTGCAGGCCGTACCCTGCCTGCCGTTGGCGCGGCGCGGGAGGCCGGATTGCCAGGAGAGGCGCCGGCAGAGATCATTGATTGGGGCTTGGCCCTGCCGGAATCCGCCGCCTCGCAGTCCCGTCCTTGAAGTGACGCTTCGATGCCCCATCTGCCTTGTCCTGCTGAATCCCTGGAACTCCCTTATGCACGCTGAGACCCGCCTTCACCCCGCGCGCGCGCGCTTTCTGTTTTCCGGCACGGCGCTGGCGCTTGCGCTGACGCTGGGGCAGGCACCCGCCACGGCGCAGTCGCGCGAGCTGCCGGACTTCGCCGAGATCGTGGAGCGCGTCGGCCCAGCGGTCGTCAACATCCGTACCGCCGAGAAGGTCAAGATGGCCGAAGGCCAGGCGGAGATGAACGAGCAGATGCAGGAGTTCTTCCGCCGCTTCGGCATCCCTGTGCCCAACCAGCGCCGCGGCGCGCCGCGCGGTGGCGGCACGCCCGACGACGACGGCCCCATGCGCCGTGGTGTCGGCTCCGGCTTCGTCCTCAGCGCCGATGGCTACGTGCTGACCAATGCCCATGTCGTGCAGGGCGCTGACGAAGTCATCGTCACGCTGACGGACAAGCGCGAACTCAAGGCCAAGCTCATCGGTGCCGACCAGCGCTCCGACGTGGCGGTCGTGAAGGTGGAGGCGACCGGCCTGCCGGTAGTGAAGGTCGGCGACAGCAACAAGTCACGCGTCGGCGAATGGGTCATGGCCATCGGCTCGCCTTTCGGCCTGGAGAACACGGTGACGGCCGGCATCATCAGCGCCAAGCAGCGCGACACAGGCGATCTGCTGCCGCTGATCCAGACCGACGTGGCCATCAACCCCGGCAACTCCGGCGGACCGCTCGTCAACATGCGCGGCGAGGTCATTGGCATCAATTCGCAGATCTACAGCCAGAACGGCGGCTACATGGGCATCTCGTTTGCGATCCCCATCGCCGACGCGATCCGCGTGGCCGATGAGCTGCGCGCTGGCGGGCGTGTCGTGCGCGGCTACCTGGGCGTGCTGCCGGACGACATCACCAAGGAAATCGCCGAGGCCATCGGTCTGGGCAAGCCGCAGGGCGCCGTGATCCGCTCCGTCATCGCCGGCAGCCCGGCCGAGAAGGCGGGAGTGGAAGGCGGCGACGTCGTCACCAAGGTCGACGGCAAGACCGTCGACAAGGCGGCCGACTTGCGCCGCCTCGTGGCCAATGTGAAGCCCGGCGCCAAGACGACGCTGACCGTCTTCCGCCGCGGTGCGACCAAGGATGTTGTCGTCACCATTGGCGAAGACGAGCGCAGCAAGAAGCCGGGTAGCGGCAGCGAAGGCGGCAACGAGCCAGCGCCGGCGGCGACGGCACCCAGCGCGGCCCTTGGCCTGAAGGTGTCGGAACTGACCGATGCGCAGCGCAAGGAAATGAAGCTCAAGTCCGGTGTCAAGGTCGACAATGCCGCGGGTGCAGCCGCTCGCGCCGGGCTGCGCGAGGGCGACCTCATCCTGTCGGTGGACAACGTCGAGGTGTCCTCGGTGAAGGCCTTCCAGGCCCAGATCGCCAAGGCGGACAAGAACAAGGCGATGAATCTGGTCGTGCGGCGGGAGGACGTCACCAGCTTCGTGCTGCTCAAACCGGCCAAGTGAGGCGGCAAAACCTGGGCTGTCTGCTCGGGCTTTCCGCGATGCGGTAAGCCCGCTGGGCGCCCCGACCCGGGTTGTCCACTGAATATGGAAGTTGGCGCTGGCTAACTCTTAGATAAAGGCGGGGATTGTTCGCGTCCGCCGCTAAAATGGCGGCTTGATGCGTCCTGGAACGGGTGTCTGACGGTGGAATCGACGCCCACCGGCAACGCCTTGATTTGATCCACAGGCGATCCACAGGAACTTGTGGATAACCTGTGGTTAAAATTCCTTGTTGGCAGCCTGCAACGACCGGAAAACCAATACTGGTGCGGCTTCCCGGCTGGGCCTTTTGGCTACAATGAAGGCCCAACAAGCAGTTGCCATACCTTTTGTTGGAAGGCACGTCGCCTCTTCGACGTGCCTTTTTTTTAGCTGTAGCACGCCGCTTCGCGGCTTCACATCGCAAGCGATGTGAGCTTGCGCTGCAACGGCCTTCGCCGTTGTGTCCTGCTCCGTTGGCGTGCCCCCGATCTCCATGAATCACATCCGCAACTTCTCCATCATTGCCCACATCGACCACGGCAAGAGCACGTTGGCCGACCGCATCATTCAGCGCTGCGGCGGCTTGAGCGATCGCGAGATGGAAGCGCAGGTGCTGGACTCGATGGATCTCGAGCGTGAGCGCGGCATCACGATCAAGGCGCAAACCGCGGCACTCCAGTACAAGGCCAAGGACGGCCAGATCTACAACCTCAATCTGATCGACACGCCGGGGCATGTGGACTTCTCTTATGAAGTCAGCCGTTCGCTGTCGGCCTGCGAAGGCGCGCTGCTCGTCGTCGATGCCTCGCAAGGTGTCGAGGCGCAGACGGTGGCCAACTGCTACACGGCGCTGGACCTGGGCGTCCAGGTCGTGCCGGTGCTGAACAAGATGGACCTGGCATCCGCCGACCCAGAGAACGCCAAGGCGGAGATCGAGGACGTCATCGGCATTGACGCCGATGACGCGATTCCTTGCTCGGCCAAGACCGGCATGGGCATCGACGAGATCATCGAGGCCGTCATTGCCCGCATGCCGGCGCCGCGCGGCAACCCGGACGGCCCGCCGCGCGCGATGATCATCGACGCCTGGTTCGACAACTACGTCGGCGTCGTCATGCTGGTGCGCGTGGTGGATGGTGAGCTCAAGAAGGGCGAGCGCATCCGCATGATGAACACCAACTCGGTGTACCCGATCGAGCACATGGGGGTGTTCACGCCCAAGAGCGAGAACCGCGATGGCTTGAAGGCCGGCGAGGTGGGCTTCATCATCTGCGGCATCAAGGAGCTGGCGGCGGCCAAGGTCGGCGACACCGTCACGCTGGAAAAGAAGCTGCCCAACAATGCCGGCCCGGCCACCGAGGCTTTGCCCGGCTTCAAGGAAATCCAGCCTCAGGTCTTCGCGGGCCTGTATCCGACCGAGGCCAGTGAGTATGACCAGCTGCGCGATGCGCTGGAAAAACTCAGCCTCAACGACTCGTCGCTGCGCTACGAGCCCGAGGTCAGCCAGGCGCTGGGCTTTGGCTTTCRCTGCGGCTTCCTGGGCCTGCTGCACATGGAGATCGTGCAGGAGCGGCTGGAGCGCGAGTTCGACCAGGATCTCGTCACCACCGCGCCCAGCGTCATCTACGAAGTCGAGATGAACGACGGCGAGGTCATCCAGGTCGAGAACCCGTCCAAGATGCCCGAGATCGGCCGCATGAAGGAGATCCGTGAGCCCATCGTCACGGTGCACCTCTACATGCCGCAGGATTACGTCGGCGTCGTCATGACGCTGGCCAATCAGAAGCGCGGCGTGCAGCTCAACATGGCCTATCACGGCAAGCAGGTCATGCTGACCTACGAGATCCCGCTGGCCGAGATCGTGCTGGACTTCTTCGACAAGCTCAAGAGCGCCTCGCGCGGCTACGCCTCCATGGACTACGAGTTCAAGGAATACCGCGCGGCCGACGTCGTCAAGGTCGACATCATGATCAACGGCGAGAAGGTCGACCCGCTGTCCATGATCGTGCATCGCAGCCAGAGCCAGTACCGCGGCCGCGGCGTGGCCGCCAAGATGCGCGAGCAGATCCCGCGCCAGATGTACGACGTGGCCATCCAGGCCGCCATCGGCGCCAACATCATCGCCCGCGAGAACATCAAGGCGCTGCGCAAGAACGTGCTGGCAAAATGCTACGGTGGTGACATCACCCGCAAGCGCAAGCTGCTGGAAAAGCAAAAGGCCGGCAAGAAGCGCATGAAGCAGATCGGCTCCGTGGAAGTGCCGCAAGAAGCCTTCCTCGCCATCCTGCAAGTCGACGATTAACTCCCCATGCCCCTTCAATCGATGAGCGTTCTCACCGGCGTTTTGTATGCGGCCCTGGTGGCCTACTTGGGCGGCTGGTACGCCGGCCGATGGAACGGCAACTTCGCGCTGCTGCTCTTTGTCCTGACGGCGGTGACGCTGTTCTACTGGCTGGCCGAGCGCTTTCATTTCGCGCCGGCACGCCGCGCTGCAGCCGACGCGCTGGTGTCCAACGACGCCAAGCGCCGCGAGAACCTGGCTGCTCAGGGCATCGCCCGGGTGGATGGCGACGTGGAGCCCGCCCGCCAGCAAATCCTGCAGCAGCCCTGGTGGCTGGACTGGACCGCCGGCCTGTTCCCGGTCATCCTCGTCGTCTTCCTGCTGCGCAGCTTCCTGTTCGAGCCGTTCAAGATCCCATCGGGCTCGATGGTGCCGACGCTGCTGGTCGGTGACCTCATCCTGGTCAACAAGTTCCACTACGGCATCCGCCTGCCGGTGATCAACAAGAAGATCATCCCGAACAACGACGTCAAGCGTGGCGATGTGATGGTCTTCCGCTACCCCGAAGACCCGAGCACCGACTTCATCAAGCGTGTGGCCGGCATCCCGGGCGACGAGATCAGCTACGTCAACCAGAAGCTCTACATCAACGGCCAGGCCGCGCCGGTGYAGCCCCAGGGCAATTTCTATGACGACAGCGGCTCGCCGCGCGTCTACCGACCCCGCTTCCTGGAGAAGCTCGGCGACAAGGAGCACGAGATCCTCGTGCAGCCGCAGGCCCAGACCTTCTTCCGTGCCGACCGTGCCGACGGCCCCTTCCCTTTCCAGGAGAATTGCCGCTACACCATCGAGGGCGTAACCTGCAAGGTGCCCGCCGGACACTACTTCATGCTGGGCGACAACCGCGACAACTCGCGCGATTCGCGCTTCTGGGGATTCGTGCCGGATGAAAACATCGTCGGCAAGGCCTTCTTGGTGTGGATGAATTTCGGTAACCTCAAGCGCATCGGTACCTTCTTCAATTGACACCCAGATGAGCAGCAGCCTCCTTTCGTCGCCGACCTCCTCTCGCCGCCAGCGTGGCGTCACGCTGTTCGGCCTGCTGTTCTGGGGCATCGTTCTCGCCGCCACGGCCGTCGTCGGCATGAAGGTCTTCCCGACGGTGCTGGAGTACTACACCGTGCAGCGCGTGGTCGACCGTATCTCGGCCGGCAACCCCTCCACCGTGCCTCAGGTGCGCCAGGAGTTCGACAAAGCCATCGCCGTCGAATACTCGATCCAGAGCCTCAAGAGCAGCGACCTCGTCGTGACCAAGGACGGCAATGACCGTGTCGTCATCGAGTTCGCCTGGGACAAGGAGATTGACCTCTTCGGGCCGGTCTACCTGCTGATCAAGTACCACGGCAAGTCGCGTTGACCTTGCTTCCGCTTCGATGAGCGCCGTGCTTGAGGCCCTGCAACAGCGCCTGGGCCATCGTTTCCAGCGACCCGAATTACTGGCACGCGCCCTGACCCATCGCAGCTACGGCGCCGATCACAACGAGCGCCTGGAGTTTCTCGGCGACGCCGTGCTCAGCCTGGCCGTATCCAGCCTGCTGTACGAGCGCTATGCCGGCTCCGACGAAGGCGACCTGACCCGCGTGCGCGCCCATCTCGTGCGCGAGGAAAGCCTGCACAAGTTGGCGCTGGCCATGGGCTTGCCGGCGGTGCTGAAGATGTCCGACGGCGAAGCCCGTGGCGGCGGCGCGCAGCGCCCGTCCATCCTGGCCGACGCTGTCGAGGCCGTGCTGGGCGCGGCCTACATCGACGCTGGCTACGACGCTGCTTTGGCCATCGTGCGCCGCCTGCTCGGCGAGACCATCACGACCGCCACCAGCGCCGGCGACTTCGCCAAGGACGCCAAGACCGCGTTGCAGGAATGGCTGCAGGCCCGCCGCATCGCCGTACCCAGCTACCGTATCGTCGCGACGCGCGGCCAGGCCCATGCCCAGACCTTTGAGGTCGAATGTGCGGTGCCGGCCCTGGACGTGGCCGAACTCGGCGAAGGCCGCTCCCGCCGCACCGCCGAGCAGGAGGCTGCCAGCCGCCTGCTGGATAGACTCACCGCCGAACGAGGCAAATCATGACCACCGACGCTGTACCCACTGCCGCTGCCACCGCTGACGGTCCTCCCCAGCGTTGTGGCCTCATCGCCATCGTCGGTCGCCCCAATGTCGGCAAATCCACGTTGCTGAACGCCCTGGTCGGGCAGAAGGTCAGCATCACGTCCGACAAGGCCCAGACGACGCGCCACCGCATCACCGGCGTGCGCACTGTCGAGGAGGCGCAGTTCGTCTTCGTTGACACGCCCGGCTTTCAGACCAAGCACAACGCCGCGCTCAACCGCACGCTCAACCGCACCGTACACGGCGTGCTGGCCGACGTTGACCTCGTGCTCTTCGTCGTCGAGGCCGGCCGCTTTGGCCTGGATGACGCCAAGGTACTGGGCCTGCTGCCCGAAGACAAGCCGGTCGTGCTGATCGCCAACAAACTGGATGCCGTGCACCGCCGCGCGGAGCTGGCCCCCTGGCTCAAGGGCATGCAGGAGCGCCGCAACTTCAGCGAGTTCGTGCCGCTGTCGGCCAAGAAGGAATCCGACGTCACCCGCCTCTTCAAGATCCTCAAGCCTTATCTGCCCGAGCAGGGCTGGTTCTACGAAGAGGATGCGTTGACCGACCGCAGCGAGAAGTTCCTTGCCAGCGAAATCATCCGCGAGAAGCTGTTTCGCCTGACCGGTGACGAACTGCCCTATACATCCACCGTCATCATCGACAAGTGGGAAGAGGAGGGCGAGCTGCGCCGCATCAGCGCCAGCATCGTCGTCGAGCGCGACGCCCACAAAGGCATGATCATCGGCCAGGGCGGCGAGCGCCTGAAGCGCATCGGTTCGGAGTCGCGCCAGGAKCTGGAGCATCTGATGGATGGCCGGGTCTTCCTCGAGCTGTGGGTCAAGGTGCGCTCGGGCTGGGCGGATACCGAAGAGCATTTGCGCAGCTACGGCTACGAGTGATCGTCAAAGACAACACAGCCACAGAGGCACGGAGACACAGAGGAAAACCTTGAATTTCTCTGTGCCTCTGTGCCTCTGTGGCTTTGTTCATCGGCCGAGCCGATGMGGCTGACGCGCCCGCCTGCGGTCCAGCAGGCCTACGTGCTGCACCAGCACGACTGGAGCGAGTCCAGCCTCATCCTCGACCTGTTCACGCGCGAGTCCGGCCGGCTCGCCGTCGCGGCCAAGGGCGCCAAACGGCCCTACTCGCAGCTGCGCGCCGTACTGCTGCCGTTGCAGCGCATCTCTGTCAGTCTCTCCAAGCCCGCCAAGGCGGAGGGCGGTGAGGTGCAGACCCTGCGCAGCGCGGAGTGGGGCGGCGGTGCGACCCTGCCGGCGGGTGCGGCGCTGTTCTCGGGCTACTACCTGAATGAGCTGCTGATGAAGCTGCTGGCCCGCCACGACCCGCATCCCCGGCTCTTCGATGCTTACGCCGACACGCTGGCCCATCTGGCCGAGGGCGACGCGGCGCTGCGTGCCTTCGAGATCAGGCTGCTGGCCGAGCTGGGCCTGCTGCCCGACCTCAGCGTCGTCACGACCACGCAGACTGCCATCGATCCCGCGCGCCGCTACCAGCTCTCGCCCGAGTCCGGCCTCATCCCGCCCACCAGCGACGCCAGCTTGCCCGGCACGCTGCTCATCCAGCTCCAGGCCGCGCTGCTGCACGGCAGCCCCGCCGCGCTGCGTCAGGCCTGCGCGGTGGAGCTGCAAGGCCTGAAGACCACGCTGCGCGGCTTGCTCCACTACCACCTTGGCCACCAGCAGCTGCGTACCCGCTCGCTGATGGTCGACGTGCAGCAATTGCTGGACGGGGCTAGGGTCAGCCGCAGCTAGGGTTGCGCCGCGGCTAGGGCCAGACGCAGCTTTCGGCGCGGCCAGGTACTGCCAAGAATGCGCGGCATGAGCTGGTGCTGCATGACTGCCCGGCGCCTTGCAATCCGACCGAGAGCCCACCATGCCGCCCAACACCGTCGACAGCGCCGTCAAGGACATCCGCCACCACATGGAGACGGGCTGGTTCAACCCCGTCACCAACGGCGACATCAAGAGCGTCAAGTCCATCCTGTCCAACCTCGACGCGGCGGACAGCCGGGCGGTCATGGCGAAGCTCGGCGCGGACGAGTTGCGCCAGATCGCCGACGAGATGAACGACGACTCGTGGTTCGGCAATGGCGGGCTGAGCCAGGGCGAGCGGCGCGACTTCTTCAACGAGATGGCCCGCGACCTCAGCGGCGCTGATCTGGCCAAGCTGTCACAGGCATTCGACCGCACCACCGGCCGCCAGACCTCGCGCGACCGCCTGCTGTCCGACGACAACGTCACCGACCTGGCCGCCGCCGTCGGTCAGCACGGCAGCAACCAGACCAAGCTCGACTTCGTCAAACAGCTGGCCGGCGCCTCGACAGACCAAACCGCCATCGACACGATGAACGAGTCGCGCCTGCACGATCCGCAGGCTCGCGCGATCGCCGAGGTGATCGGCAGCATGGATTCCGCCACCGCCCAGCAGGCCCTGCAGGGCCTGCTGCCCGAGCAGCGCCAGGCGGTGCTGAAGGCGGCCACCAACGAGACCCTCCTCGTCGCGGGTGGCATGGGTGGCGGCGTCGGCGCGGTGCGCACCGACACCAAGCCGCTGGAGCAGTTGCTCAAGGTCGCCAGCGGCATCGGTGATGCCGACACCAAGGCCCGCGTCTTCGCCGACGCCGCTTCGGTGATGACCGATCTGGCGGGCCGCGGCCGGCCCGACGCCGCCGAGAACGTGCGGCGCAGCATGGGCCAGCTGATCCTGAGCGACACCAATGGCGTCATGCGCGAACTGGCCGCCAACCGCGAAACGGCCAACGGCTCGGCGCTGGCGGCCTATGCCAAGGCTTCGCTGAACGCCAAGGACTTCAATACCCTGGGCGAGATCCAGGCGCAGATCTCGCTGGGCAACGGCAAGAACGAGAACCCGGCCGCGCGCTTCGAGGCCCAGACTGCTGCTCCCGGTGGCGGCCAGCGCTTCGTCAACGCGGAGACGGCCGGCTACTACGCCGGCGCCGTGAGCGCAGCGGTCAAGGACATCACCAAGGACGCCAAGGAGCAGGGCGACCTGATCAATGCGACGCTGAAGAGCGTGCTGACGGTTGTCGACAAGACCGCGGGTCGTGCCAATCCGGCCGTGGGCATCGCCGCCTCGGTGCTGAAGGAATGGACCCAGTTCGGCGTCAAGGCCGCCATGGACGCCAAGATCAGCGACCAGGTCAGTGCCGACGACAAGCTATTCTGGGCGCTGGTGCCCAGCGTCGCCACGCGCACCCTGCCCAACGGCCGTCCCGATCTGGAGCAGGCCGCCAGCAGCGGCGCCGGTGCGGCCTTCAACGGCACCTGGATCGTCACCCGCGAACATGCCAAGCCATGAGTCCCAACTTCCCACCGACCCGGCCCGCCGCGCCTGCCTGCTCGCCGGCCTGGGCTTGCTGATGATGAGCACCGCCGCCACCGCAACGCCGGTCGTGGCGCTGCCCACTCCGCCGGCCGGCGCCGTGGCGGTGGACTGGGATCATTTCGGTGAGCCTTCGCTGTCCGCCGCTCGCCGTGCCAACGTGGTTGTCAGCAAGGCGATGCAGGCGCGGGTCGTGGACACCCAGCTCTACCGGCTGCCCGGCGATACCGCCTGGGAGGTCGTGCTGGGCCATTACCAGCAGGCTGCCACGCCGGCCTGGAAGCTCGCCGCCAGTGCCGGCCGCGTGGAGACCGGCAACCCGGCCTGGCAGCAGCGCTTCACGGCCGCCGGGGACGCGAAGCGCGGTTTCTCGGTCGTCTGGCTGCCGGCCGGTGGTGACGTGCGCGACGGACTGCTGATGGTGCTCAGCACCTCCCCCTGACGCGCCAGGGGTTGTGACGCTCCACTACGATGGGGGCATGAACCCGCTTGCCCACGCCGGCGCCCGCTGCGCGCTGTCCGTTAACGTCAACAAGGTCGCGCTGTTGCGCAACACACGCCACCTCGGGATCCCCAGCGTGCTGCGTGCGGCTGAGCAGTGCCTGCTGGCAGGTGCCCAGGGCATCACCGTGCATCCACGGCCCGATGCTCGCCATATCCGCGCCAGTGACGTCGAGGACCTCGCCGCCTTCCTGAAGGATTGGCCTCAAGCCGAGTTCAACATCGAGGGCAACCCGACGCAGAACCTGATGGACTTCGTGCGCAAGCACCGGCCTCATCAGGTCACCTTCGTGCCGGACTCGGAAGAGCAGTTCACGTCCGACCATGGCTGGATGCTGCCGCAGGACGCCGGGCGACTGAAGCCGTTGATCCATGAAGCGCAAAGCCTGGGTGTGCGCGTCAGCCTCTTCATGGACCCGAATCCGGCCGCGATGGCGGCCGTGGCCGAGCTGGGCGCGGATCGCATCGAGCTCTATACCGAGACCTTTGCCAGCGCCTTCGGTACCGAACGCCAGGACGCCGTGCTGGCCGGTTTCACGGCCACGGCCGAGGCGGCGCTCAGGGTCGGCCTGGGCATCAATGCCGGCCACGACCTGAATCGCGACAACCTCAGCCTGTTCCTGCGCCATGTCCCGGGTGTACAGGAAGTGTCCATCGGCCATGCCCTGATAGCCGATGCATTGGAGCTGGGCTACGCCGATACGGTGCGTAGCTATCAACAGGTCATTGCCACGGCGTACCAGTGATTTACGGCATCGGCACCGACGTCTGCGACATTCGCCGCATCCGAGCCACGCTCGCGCGGCGCGGTGAGCGCTTTGCCGAGAAGGTGCTGGGCCCGCACGAGCTGACCGTTTTCAGGGAGCGCCGTGCCAAGGTCGACGCGCGCGGCGAGGCCTATCTGGCGACGCGCTTCGCCGCCAAGGAGGCCTTCTCCAAGGCCATCGGCATGGGAATGCGCATGCCCATGACCTGGCGGGCCATGGAGGTTGTCAAGGCGCGCAGTGGCAAGCCCGAGATCGCACTGCATGGGGCGCTGGCCGATTGGTTCGCCGCCCGAGGCTTGAGCGCCCATGTGACGGTCAGCGACGAGCAGGACTATGCCGTCGCCTTTGTCGTCGTGGAGAAGTCGGCGCCTTAGAGTCGAGTCCTGGCGCGCCCGCTCAGGGCGCCTTCTTGACCGCTGGCTTGGCGGCAGCGGGCTTGGCGAGGGACTCGCCCTTGGACTGCACGACCATGTCCATGTCCATGAACATCCGGCCGTTGTCGGGCCCGTTCATCGTCATTTTCATGTCCATGGCGAGCTGGCTGGCCAGCGGCAGGCGGTCGGCCAGGCGCAGCGAGCTCGTGCCTTTGCCACCACCCGTGATCTGCATGTGCAGCATCGGCGGTGCCGCGTCCGCGGCCGCGCCGCTGGCCGCGGATGCAGCAGCCGCCGGCTTGGGAAGCGGGGTGTCGATGTTCATGTTGAGGTCCATGCTCAGGTCGAAATGCGCCACACCCTTGTCCACGCGGGCCAGCGTGTAGCGCACCAGGCCTTGCATGCCGCCGGCGCCGCCTGGCAGCGGCATGGGCAGGGCCATGTTCAGCGGCACCTCAACGCTGTCGCCGACCTTCAGCGGGCGCTGGCTCAGGGCCTTGAGCAGTTGCAGGGACTCGCTGATCGCGGCCTTGCCCTGGTTGCTCATGGCCTCGCTCAGCTCGGGTGAACCGCCCTCGACCTTCTGCACCTCGAAGCCGAAGTCCTTGGGGTTGAAGCGCGCTGCAATGCGCATGTCGGTCTTGCCTAGACTGGGCAGCGGTGCGGGCTTGCCACCGATTTCCACGCTGCCGCTCTTGGCGCCGACCGACAAGCTCAGCGGCAGCCAGCCCTCGCCGTCCGCAGCGCCAACCTGCATGGTCTGCTCCATGTGCATGCTCATCTTCATCGGCCCCATCAGCGCCATGCCCTCGGCGGCTTGAGCCGCCTTGGCGCGCTGCTCGTCCGTCGCGTCGGGGCCGGCCTCGACGCGCATCTTCATGACGGCCTGCAGGTCGATCTGCTGTCGTTGATGCTGGCCGGCACGCGGCGTGGTGTCGAAGCTGACGGCGGCGGGCGCGCTCGGTGCCGCCTGGGCGGCGAGGTTGAGGCCGAGCAGGGCGCCAAGCAAAGGCAGGCGCAGCGGGGAGGCGATGGTCACGAAAGCAACTCCATGAAAAGCGGTGCCGAATTGGCAACCGAGCGGTATCGTAGAAAGGGCGAAGGGACGACCGGCATCAGCTGGCCTGGGTAATTTCACCCAAGCGAACTTATGCGGTCCTGATCAGCGCGATGGCTGGAAGAGCAGCCGCTCCGCCAGGTCCCGGCGGGCCGGGGGCTGGCCCTGCAGGCGGTCCAGCATGGCGATGGCGGGGTCGCAGCTGGCAGCGACGCTGGGTTTGGCCGCGTCGGGCGCGTCGACCCACAGGCGCGACAGCATGCCCATGGCCGTCGGCCCCACGGTGCGCTCAAGGACCTCGATCTCAAGGGCGCTGACCGGCTTGGGCTGCCGGTGTGGCAGCGTGCCATTGGCCACGTCCTGCAGCCATTGGGCTTCGCGCACCTGCAAGGCCTGCGGGAGCTGCGGGCGCACGCCCAGGCGCCCGTCGAGCAGGTCGCGGCAGGCCCCGGCACTGACGCCCGCGGGTGGTGTGCGCAGGGCCTTCAGCTGGTCGGACACCAGTTGCACATAGCGGTGGCGCAACACGGCGTCGGTGCCGCCGAGCAGATCCGGCATCTGGCGGGCCAGGGGCGACAGCACGGTGGCTTGCACCTCCTCCTCGCTGGCGCCGGCCTGGTGGGCGGCCAGCATGCGCTTGGCGATGTCGTCCACGGTGCCTGGGGTGCGCTTGTCCAGCGCCTCCCACACGGGGTGCATGTGCAATGCATCGTCGAAATCGGCCAGCGTGGCATTGGCGGCCGGCAGTGGCACCGCCAGTGTGGGTGGCGCTGGCGCGATCAAGGCGTAGGAGACCAGCTCGTCGCGCGGCACGAACCACATGCTGCGCGAAGGTGTGCGCAGCGTCTTGTCGATCATGGGCTGCGGCAGGCCCAGCTCGGTGTAGGTCTTGGCCAATTGCTGGTTGGCCAGTTCCTCGAAGACCGGGTTGTAGGTGCCGGTGGATGCGCGATGAAAACC